>NZ_CVTO01000153.1:44854-70256 GCF_900004715.1 Pseudomonas sp. 24 E 13 | reverse complement strand
CCGGCGTCCTGCCGGGTTACCCACGGATTCAAGCCTGCGTTCGGCCAGCGTGGTTTAACGGGGCGCCCAGGATCAAAAGCAGATCAAGATCAAAAGCCACGGCCAGATCAAGAGCGGCTCGCTTCGCATCGTGGTTACGGTTAAGTGCTACGCAGGTGTGTAGATACCTATGCTATCGGGGGGAAGTGTCCTTCCACATCTGATTATTTCCTTGCTGCAATCATCGCCAGAAATCCCGGCATCGCCGCCTGCCTGTCCGCCTCGACCTTTTGCGCATTGGGCATCTCATTCAAACGCCCCAGCAACGCCTTCGCCTGCGGCAACTGCGCCAGCAGGTCCAGTCCGAACAGCTTTTCGCCTACCCCACAGGCCAGATTCAAGCTGTACATGAAATACAGATCGGCAATCGTGAAGTGCTCTCCCGCCACATAGGGCGCGAATTTACCGTGCCGGCCTAACGTACCGACCCCCAGCAACAATTCAGCGCGGGACTTCTCCTTGATTGCCTCCGGCACCGTCATGCCAAAAAAGGCTTCGGCGAAGCACGCCCGTGCCGGCAATTCGATATACAGCTCGATTTCCCGGCACAACGCCAGCACCTGGGCACGCTGGAACGAGTCGGCTGGCAGCAGCGCAGGCCCTTCCTGTGTCTGCTCAAGGTATTCGAGGATCACGCTGGTTTCGTTGATGAAGCCTTGTTCGACACCCAGCACGGGCACTTTGCCTCGCGGGCTCACCGCCAGGGCTTCAGGCGTTTGTCCTGCGTAAAAAGGCACCTCCTCGAAAGGCAGCCCTTTCTCCAGCAGCGCCAGCTTGACCATGTTGTAGTAGTTACTGACCGAAAATCCATAAAGCTTGAGCATCGCAAAGCCTCCAGGCCGGGTGCGGGGTTGGCTGCAAGCGTTATAGACGCTGAGGCTGGGACTGGCCAGCAGCATCAGCGGCCTGAATGGCGTTAGACTGGCGCCCTTTCCTTGAGGAGCCTGCCATGAGCGAGCCGACCGATATCGACAATGACGAAGAAGAATTCACCGAAAGCACGCTGATCCAGGCCATCGAGAACCAGATCGACAGCGACAACCCGCCGGCGGCCAAGGCCACGTTCAACAAGCTGACGCTGGTCGGTTATGAGCGAGAAGAGATCCTGAATCTCATGGCCCACGTGCTGGCTTTCGAGATCGACGCGATGCTGGATGAGGACCGCGCCTTTGATACCCAATGGTATGAAACCGCGCTGCGGGCACTGCCCGAGCTGCCGCCTGAAAAGGAATAATCCGGCCGCGCTGCAACACGCTGGACAGTTCGGCAAAGTGCGTTCACCTTATGGCCTGCTAGCCTCTAATAAATTTTAGAACGTCTGGAGTCCTTATGTCGTATACCCCTGAGTTGGTTGCCGAACTGGAAATCCTTGTACTCTTCCCCCTGGACAGCACCAAGGAGGGTCTGAAAGTCCATCAGACCGCCGCTCCCACTGCCGTTGCCGCTGCCAGGCGCCTCCATGCCAAAGGGCTTATCGACCAACCGGACGGAGGCTACCTGACCAGCCTTGGCCGGGACGCCGCCGAGCAAGCCCAGACCTTGCTGACTATCTTGACCACCGCCTCCACCAAAGAAGCCGCCTGACCCCTGATCCCCGCCCATGGAGTCCGCCCTCTGCGGATTCCACGGGCGTTGCTGCGCAGCTCACAAAATTCTGCAGCCAACGTCCATTTCCTCTAAAACTCCTACGCGACTGTCTGTAAACTCCTACACGGCCGCCCACGTCGGGCCCTGCGAGCCACCGAGTTCGACATGACCCGCACCCATGAAATCCGCCCCGACCTGGACGAAGGCATCGACCGCAAGGTGCTGGCCCAATTGCGCGCGCGTTTCATGGCCCTCAACGAAGGGCGTATGGCCCGGGCGATCGAAGGGCTGACACCGCGCCAGCAGAGCGTGCTGACCCTGTTGCCACTGTTTTTTCACGTCAACCATCCGCTGCTGCCCGGCTATGTATCAGGCAGTACGCCAGCAGGTCTGTCGAATTTCGAACCCGACACCCAGGCCCTGACCGAAGCCCAGCGCCTGACCCGCTCGTTCTCCTACAAAGCCCGTCGCGGCAACCCGCCAACGCCCATTCACGGCCTGTTCCTGATGGGCAGCCTGGGCACGCTGGCCCAGGCGGATCAAAGCGATATGGACGTGTGGGTATGCCACGCGCCCGACCTGAGTGACAACGAGCTGGTCGAGCTGCGCAAGAAGTGCCAACTGCTGGAAGCCTGGGCCCAGACCATGGGCGCCGAGGCGCACTTCTTCCTGATTGAACCGACACGCTTTGTGCTGGGTGAACGGGACACGCAACTGAGCTCCGACGATTGCGGGACCACTCAGCACTACCTGCTGCTGGATGAGTTCTACCGCACCGCAATCTGGCTGGCCGGGCGCACGCCGATCTGGTGGCTGGTGCCGGTGTATGAAGAAAGCCGCTACGCCGAGTTCACCCACGCGCTGCTCACCAAACGTTTCATCCGCGCCGACGAAACCCTGGATCTCGGCCATCTGGCGCACATCCCTCCAGGGGAGTTCATCGGTGCCGGGCTGTGGCAATTGTTCAAGGGCATCGAATCGCCCTATAAATCGGTGCTCAAGCTGCTGCTGACCGAGGTCTATGCCAGCGAGCACCCCAACGTGCAGTGCCTGAGCCTGCGCTTCAAGCGCGCGGTGTTTGCCAATCAGATGGACCTGGATGAGCTGGACCCTTACATCGTGGTCTACCGCCGCATCGAGGAATACCTCAAGGCCCGCAATGAACCGGAGCGCCTGGAACTGGTACGGCGCAGCCTGTACCTGAAGGTCAACCGCAAGCTCAGCGCCGGCCAGCGCATTGCCAGTTGGCAACGACTGCTGCTGGAACGCCTGGCCCATGAATGGGACTGGGACCAGCGCCAACTGGCCCTGCTGGACAGCCGCAGCCAATGGAAAGTGCGTCAGGTCGCCTCCGAGCGCCGCGCCCTGGTCAACGAACTGAACTACAGTTATCGCTTCCTCACCCAGTTCGCCCGCACGGAACAGACCGTCAGCCCGATCAACCGGCGCGACCTCAATGTACTGGGCCGGCGCTTGTACGCAGCCTTTGAACGCAAGGCCGGCAAGGTCGAGTTCATCAACCCCGGCATTGCCCCGGACCTGGCCGAAGACACCTTGACCCTGGTGCACTCACCCAACCGCAAGGAGCCGGGGCAGCACCATTGGGGCCTGTATAACGGCAACCTCACCGCACTGGAATGGGAGCATTTCGCCCCCATCAAGCGCAGCCGCGACCTGCTGGAAATGCTTACCTGGTGCCATCGCAACGGGGTGATCGACAGCAGTACGCGCCTGGCGCTGCACCCGGGCGCCAGCGACATGACCGAGTTCGAGCTGTTCAACCTGCTGGGCAGCCTGCAGCAGACTATCGCCCTGCCCATGGCCAGCGTCGATGAAACCCGCCTGTTACGCTCGGCGGTGCCCGAAGAAGTGCTGTTGCTGATCAACGTCGGCGTCGACCCGCTCAAGCATCACCGCGACCTGAATATTCTGATGACCACCGAGCGTACCGACTCGCTGAGTTATGCCGGCGTGCGTGAGAACCTGGTACTGACCCTGGACCAGGTCACGCTCAATAGCTGGAACGAGGTGATGGTCAGCCGCTACGACGGGCCCCATGCGCTGCTCGACTGCCTGCGCGACTACCTCAACCAACTGCCGTCGGATCATTTGCCACGGTTGCGCGTGCGTTGCTTCTGTCACAACCGAGCGCAGTTCATTGCCCAGCGTGTGGAAGAGGTATTCGACACCGCGCAGAACCTGCTGCTCGGCCAGGCCAATCACCGCTACCTGCTGCAGGTGCAGCAGCACTATCACGTCATGGAGTTGATCCCCGGCCAAGCCACCCATGTACCGCTGCCGACCCAGGACGCGTTGATCGCCTATCTCAGCGAAGAGCTGGCCAGTTACAGCCCCTGGCACCTGGACGCGATGGCCCTGGAAGATCACGACCTGGCGCTGCTGCTGCCCATGGGTGCGGCCGATTGCATACAGGTGTTCTACCGGGTCCATGAAGAATTTGCCGAACTGTATGTGCTCGACGAATTCAATGCGCTCTGGCAGCAGCGTTTGCCGTTCCATGATGAGCAAAGCCTGCTGGCACCGCTGCAGCGTTTCCTGCTCTCGATCATCTATCGCCGCGAAGCACTATCGGCTCTGGACACCCAACAGCCGTTGGGCGAAGTGCAGATCGCGTATTACCAACTGCTGCCGTCGGGCAATGCCCGTGCTCGTCTCGTTGAGCCAAGGCCGGCTCCGCAAAACCGCGCCAACCAGCCGTTTTATGACGTGCAGGCGATTATCGCCAGGGCGGCGCCCGGGCAGGTGGGTATCACGCTGTACTGCAATCAGCGGGAATTTTCCGAATTGGAGTTTGGCGACCAGCTGTTTGCGGTAGTCGCCCGGGAAATCGTCGGGCAGCGCCGGGAAACCGAGCGTTACCGTTGCTACATCACCGATCTGGATCTGTCGGGCCTGCTTGGCGACGTGCAAAGCCCGAGCAATCTGTACCTGCGCTACAAGGCGGAGCTTGAGCTCGCGCTCAATCAGGCGCTGAAGCAGATTTAAAGCGCAAAGGCGCCGCCATCCTTGGGCTGGCCTTCGACACTCAGCAACTCAAGCTTGAGGGTCTTGCCGCCCGGTGCAGGCCAGTCAATATGCTGGCCCACTTGCAGACCGAGCAACGCGCTGCCCACCGGTGCCAGGATCGAGATCTTGCCTTCATCGGCGTTCGCGTCTTTCGGGTAAACCAGGGTCAGGTGGTAATCCTTGCCGCTGCCTTGCTCACGGCAATGCACGCTGGAGTTCATGGTCACGACACCCGCAGGCACCTCATCGTGGCCAACCACTTCTTCGGCGCGGTCGAGTTCGTGTTGCAACGCTTCGACACCGGGAAACTCGTCGCCCAGGCGGTCGATCAGTTGCTCCAGACGCTGCACGTCAAGACGGGTGAGAATGATGGACGGTGCGGTGGTCATGATTCAGGCAGACTCCTTTTTTCTGCACAAAAAAGCAAAACCCCGCCAGGAAAAGGCGGGGTTCTCACGGGCCTCGATGAGTTGAGGCGTACCCGGACACTACCACAGCGTCACAAATAAACAAGACGACTTCAGGCCTGGGCTCGGCGCTGCTCGGCCTCGGCACAGATCACCCGACGCCGCTCATCGTCGGCGGAGCGCCATTCGCGGATGTCTTCCACATGGCGGAAACAGCCGAGGCAGACTTTCTGCTCGTCCAGGCGACATAAACTGATACAAGGTGACGGCACCGCCGGGCTGACATTGCTGAACAGCGGCTTGGGCGGGCGCGTGGGTGCGGACTGGCTCACGGTCAAATCTCGTCGAAATCCAGCTCGGCGCCGGATTGTTCCAGAACCAGACGCGCCAGCATCTCGCTGAGCAGCTCATCGCTGCTATCGCATTGCCAATTGTTGTCTTCTTCGTTGTAGTCGAAGTGAAAACCACCGGAACGTGCCGCCAGCCACAACTGCCGCAACGGTTCCTGACGGCTGAAGATCAACTGAGTGCCGTTTTCGAACTTGACCGTCAGCACGCCGGCCGAGTTTTCCAGGTCCACGTCCAAACCGCTGTCGTCGAAAATATCTTCCAGCGCCTGCTGGGTCGCATCCACCAGGTCGTGAAAACGGGCTTCGGTCAAACTCATTGTGGCAACCTCGAAAGTGTCTGGTTTTGCTCAAGCGCCGCACGATACGGACGCGCCCCGCCGATTGCAAAGGATACCGATTTCATCATAGATGGCGGTATGAAATATCCTCAACCAACGTAGCCCGCTTCCCGACTATCTCGGCAAACCCCCGCCGGACGGGTATTCCAGCGCATAGGCAAGCTGGCGGGTGGTCGGTATACTCGGGCGCAATTAATGCATATTCAAGGATTTCGCCATGAAGCGCCTGATCTCTTCCCTTGCTGCGCTCGTCGCGGTTGCTTGCCTCGTCAGTGCCTGTGGTCAGAAAGGACCGCTGTACCTGCCTGACGACAGCAAAGACCCGAACGAACAGGCGCAGTCGTCGCAAAAGCCGTCCAAAGCGCACAAGCACGACACTTACTAAGGGATCCCCATGGACGCTTTTAACTACCGGGACGGCGAGCTGTTCGCGGAAGGCGTGGCGCTGTCCGCGATTGCCCAGCGCTTCGGTACCCCGACCTATGTGTATTCGCGCGCCCATATCGAAGCGCAATACCGCTCGTTCACCGACTCGCTCGAAGGCGTGCCGCATCTGGTGTGCTACGCGGTCAAAGCCAACTCCAACCTGGGCGTGCTCAATGTCCTGGCGCGCCTTGGCGCCGGTTTCGACATTGTGTCCCGTGGCGAGCTGGAACGGGTATTGGCCGCTGGCGGCCAGGCCGACAAGATCGTGTTCTCCGGCGTCGGCAAGAGCCGCGAAGACATGCGTCGCGCCCTGGAAGTGGGCGTGCATTGCTTCAACATCGAGTCCACCGACGAACTGGAGCGCCTGCAGGTCGTGGCCGCCGAGCTGGGCGTTCGCGCGCCGATCTCCCTGCGCGTCAATCCGGACGTCGACGCCGGCACTCACCCGTACATTTCCACCGGTCTCAAAGAGAACAAGTTCGGCATCGCCATCGCCGACGCCGAAGACGTGTACATCCGCGCCGCGCAATTGCCGAACCTGGACGTGCTGGGCGTCGACTGCCATATCGGCTCGCAACTGACCACCCTGCCGCCGTTCCTGGATGCCCTGGACCGCCTGCTGGCGCTGATCGACCGCCTGGGCGACTGCGGCATCTACCTGCATCACATCGATCTCGGTGGGGGTGTGGGCGTGCGTTATCGCGATGAAGAGCCGCCGCTGATTGCCGACTACATCAAGGCCGTGCGCGAGCGTATCGAAGGGCGCGACCTGACGCTGATGTTCGAGCCGGGCCGCTATATCGTCGCCAACGCCGGTGTACTGCTGACCCAGGTCGAGTACCTCAAGCACACCGAGCACAAGGACTTCGCCATCGTCGACGCGGCGATGAACGACCTGATCCGCCCGGCGCTGTACCAGGCCTGGATGAACGTCACGGCAGTGGCGCCGCGCCACAGCCAGGCGCGTGCGTACGACATTGTCGGCCCGATCTGTGAGACCGGCGACTTCCTGGCCAAGGATCGTCAGCTGGCCCTGGAGGAAGGCGACCTGCTGGCCGTGCATTCGGCCGGTGCCTATGGGTTTGTCATGAGTTCCAACTACAACACTCGCGGCCGCGCCGCCGAGGTGCTGGTGGACGGTGATCAAGCGTTTGAAGTGCGTCGCCGCGAGACGGTAGCCGAGTTGTATGCTGGCGAAAGCCCGCTGCCGGAGTAAGCCATGCTGCTGCGTTTTACCAAGATGCACGGGCTGGGCAATGACTTCATGGTTCTCGACCTGGTCAGCCAGCACGCGCACATCCTGCCCAAGCACGCCAAACAATGGGGCGACCGCCATACCGGTATCGGCTTCGACCAACTGCTGCTGGTGGAAGCGCCGACCAACCCGGAGGTGGACTTCCGTTATCGGATCTTCAACTCCGACGGCTCCGAAGTGGAACAGTGCGGCAACGGTGCGCGCTGCTTCGCGCGCTTTGTGCTGGACAAGCGTTTGACCGCCAAGCGCCAGATTCGCGTCGAAACCAAGGGCGGCGTGATCGAACTGGATGTGCGCAGTGACGGCCAGATCAGCGTCAACATGGGCGCGCCACGCCTGGTGCCGGCGGACATTCCGTTCCAGGCGCCCGAGCAGGCCCTCAGTTATGCGCTGGACGTGGACGGCAACACGGTCGATATCGCGGCTGTGTCCATGGGCAACCCCCATGCGGTGCTGCGCGTCAACGACATCAACAATGCACCCGTGCACGAACTGGGGCCGAAGATCGAACATCACCCGCGCTTTACAGCGCGGGTCAACGTGGGCTTCCTGCAGGTGATCGACCGTTCCCGTGCGCAATTGCGTGTGTGGGAACGCGGCGCCGGCGAAACCCAGGCCTGCGGCACTGGCGCCTGCGCCGCTGCCGTGGCCGCGATCAGCCAGGGGTGGATGGATTCGCCGCTGCTGATCGACCTGCCGGGTGGACGCTTGTCCATCGAATGGGCAGGCCCTGGCCACCCGGTGATGATGACCGGGCCGGCCACGCGTGTATACGAAGGACAGGTCCGTCTATGAGTGAGCCAAGCCAATGACCGATAAGCCTCAAGTACCCGCCCCCGTCACCTCAAGTGAAAGCCTGGAGGCCGCTGCGGTTGCGGCGTACCTTGAGGCTCATCCGGACTTCTTCGTCGAGCACGAAGAATTGCTCCCGGCCTTGCGCATCCCTCACCAACGCGGCGATACCGTGTCGTTGGTGGAGCGGCAGATGAAGATCCTGCGCGAGCGCAATATCGAAATGCGCCACCGCCTTTCGCACCTGATGGACGTCGCTCGCGACAACGATCGCCTGTTCGAAAAGACCCGTCGCCTGATCCTGACCCTGATGGACGCCGCCAGCCTGGAAGAAACAGTGATGGCGGTGGAAGACAGCCTGCGCCAGGACTTCCAGGTGCCATTTGTCAGCCTTATCCTGTTCAGCGATAACCCAATGCCGGTAGGTCGCTGGGTCAGCGGTGGCGAAGCACAGACCGCTATCGGCGGCCTGCTTTCGGAAGGCAAGACCATCAGCGGTACGCTGCGCGAGCATGAACTGGATTTCCTGTTCGGCGCCGAACAGCGCAAACAGATCGGCTCTACCGCCGTGGTTGCCCTCAGCCACCAAGGCCTGCACGGCGTACTGGCCATTGCCAGCCGTGATCCGGCGCACTATAAAAGCTCGGTGGGCACCCTGTTCCTGACCTATATCGCCGAAGTGCTGGGCCGCGTCCTGCCGCGTTTCACCACTGCCCTGCGCGCGGTGCGCTAGCCATGGAACGGCAACTGGACGCTTACTGCGCTCACCTGCGCAACGAGCGCCAGGTGTCGCCTCATACCCTGCAAGCCTACCGGCGGGACTTGAACAAGGTCCTGGCCTATTGCGAAAAACAGCAGGTTGCCAGCTGGAAAGCCCTGGATATCCAGGGCCTGCGCAGCCTGGTCGCACGGCTGCACCAGCAAGGCCAGTCCTCGCGCAGCCTGTCGCGCCTGCTCTCAGCGGTACGCGGCCTCTATCACTACCTCAACCGCGAGGGCCTGTGCGACCACGACCCGGCCAACGGCCTGTCGCCGCCCAAAGGCGAGCGACGCCTGCCCAAGACCCTGGACACCGACCGCGCCCTGCAACTGCTGGATGGCGCGATCGAGGATGACTTCCTTGCCCATCGCGACCAGGCCATCCTCGAACTGTTCTACTCCTCGGGCCTGCGCCTGTCGGAGCTGACCGGCCTGAACCTTGAGCAACTGGACCTGGCCGATGGGCTGGTGCAGGTACTGGGTAAAGGCAGCAAGACACGCGTGCTGCCCGTCGGCAGGAAGGCTCGCGAAGCCCTGCAGCTGTGGCTGCCGTTACGTGCGCTGGCCAATCCGAAAGACGACGCGGTATTCATCAGCCAACAAGGCCGACGCCTGGGGCCACGGGCCATTCAGCTGCGCGTGAAGGCCGCCGGCGAACGCGAACTGGGGCAAAACCTGCACCCGCATATGCTCAGGCACTCTTTTGCCAGCCATATGCTGGAGTCATCCCAGGACCTGCGCGCGGTCCAGGAGCTGCTCGGCCACGCCGATATCAAGACCACGCAAATCTACACCCACCTCGACTTCCAGCACCTGGCAACGGTGTACGACAGCGCCCATCCACGGGCCAAACGCATCAAGGGCGGCGACTCATGAGCATCAAGCTGATCACCTTCGACCTGGACGACACGCTCTGGGACAACGTACCCGTCATCATCAGCGCCGAAGCGTCAATGCGCGAATGGTTGGCGGTCAATGCATCCAGGGTCGGCGACCTGCCCCTGGAGCATTTCGCCAGCCTGCGCCAACAGGTGCTGGAACGTCATCCTGAGCTCAAACACCGCATCAGCGTCCTGCGCCATCGCGTATTGCTGCATGCGTTCGAAGAGGCCGGCTATCCGCAGCCCGAAGCGACAGAGATGGCCTATGTGTGTTTTGAGGCGTTCATTCATGCGCGGCACCAGCTCACGGTCTTCCCCGAAGCCGAACCGATGCTCAAAGCGCTACGCCAGCACTTCCTCCTGGGGGTGATCACCAACGGCAATGCCGACGTACAACGTGTAGGCCTGGCGGACTACTTCCACTTTGCCCTGCGCGCTGAAGACATCGGTATCGCCAAGCCGGATGCGCGGTTGTTTGAGGAAGCGTTGCAGCGCGGCGGTGTGGACGCCAGTGCGGCGGTGCATGTGGGCGATCACCCCGGGGATGACATCGCCGGCGCGCAGCAGGCGGGGTTACGGGCGGTGTGGTTTAACCCCAGCGCCAAGGCATGGGAAGCAGATAAGCGCCCTGATGCAGAGATTCGCAGCCTGACGGAGTTGCCGGCGTTGCTGCGCAGTTGGCAGTAACACTGGAGATCCAAATGTGGGAGGGGGCTTGCCCCCTCCCACAGTTGGGTCACCACAAGGCTCAAGTAAATCACCAGGCATGAAAAAACCCGCAGCGACGGCGGGCTTCTTCTTACAAGCAGTCAGCTGACCTCAGATGGGACGGCTGCCGTACTTGTTATCCGGCTTCTTCGGTGGATCCGCAACCACATTGGGCTCGACCTCGACCACTTTGCCGCCTTTGGCGAGGAATTCTTCCATCGCTCGGGCCAGGGCATCGCGCTCTTTGTTCTTGGCCTCAACGCTGGGCAGCTCGTCTACCGAAACAGCAGCCTTGGCCTTGCCTTTGGCCTTGGGAGCGGCATCGTCGGCAGCACTGTCCTCGAGGTCTTCAGCAACGTCATCAGCCGCCACTTCAAGACTGTCTTCAGTGTCCTCTTCGTCACCTACTTCAAGGTCGTCGTTTTCCAGATCATCGTCGCTCATGTTCTACCTCATGACTTGCGAAAAGCAGATTAGTTATAGCCCAGCTTTACCCTCTGTCGAGGCCGCCGGAAAAAAATCAACATCCACTGGATCACCAGTGGCTTATGCCCCTTCACCGTGCAAGGTGGCGAGGACTTCACGAGCACCGCCATGATCACGGTGCTCGCCCAGATAAACACCTTGCCAGGTCCCCATCGCCAAGCGGCCGGCCTTCACCGGCAAACTCAGCTGGCAGCCCAGGAGACTGGCCTTGAAGTGCGCCGGCAGATCATCCGGGCCTTCGTCGTTGTGTTCGAAGCCTGCCTCGCCTTGCGGCACCAGCAGGTTGAAAAAACGTTCGAAGTCGCGGCGGACCGCCGGATCGGCATTCTCGTTGACCGTCAACGAGGCCGAGGTGTGCTGCAGCCACAGATGCAACAGGCCCACGCGGCAGGCCTTCAATTCAGGCAGGCCGGCAAGCAACTCGTCGGTCACCAGGTGAAAGCCCCGGGGCTTGGCCCGCAGCGTAATCAGGGTCTGTTGCCACATACAGTTCTCCGCCCATCGGCGCGCATTCTAGCGCGCTCTGGAAAAAAACAAAGTGCCGAATACGCCCACATGCCTGTAAGACATTCGCACCCTTGAAAGTGCCGTGTGGATCGCACCACAAAGTCGATGGAAAACCCATGCAACTTATAGTCAAAGACAAACACCAGGCAAAAAAATGCCCGGCAAGCCGGGCATCTTTTTTTCGTGTAATTACAAGTTGTAACCGCGCTCGTTGTGTTGCGCCAGATCGAGGCCGACCGCCTCTTCCTCTTCAGTGACCCGCAGGCCCATGACCATGTCCAGTACCTTGAGAATGACGTAGGTGACAATCGCCGTGTAGATCACGGTGAAGCCGACCCCTTTGCACTGGATCCAGACCTGTGCAGCGATGTCGGTGGTAGCGGCATTGAAGCCACCCATCGATGGAGCCGCGAACACGCCGGTCAGGATCGCGCCGAGGATACCGCCGATACCGTGCACGCCGAAGGCGTCCAGGGAATCGTCGTATCCCAGCTTGCGTTTGAGAGTAGTGGCGCAGAAGAAGCACACCACACCCGCTGCCAGGCCGATGACCAAAGCGCCCATCGGGCCCACGGTGCCGGCAGCTGGAGTGATTGCGACCAGGCCGGCCACTACGCCCGAGGCGATGCCCAGTGCGCTTGGCTTACCGTGGGTGATCCACTCCGCGAACATCCAGCCCAGCGCAGCGGCGGCAGTGGCGATCTGGGTGACCAGCATCGCCATACCGGCCGTGCCGTTGGCCGCGGCAGCGGAACCGGCGTTGAAGCCGAACCAGCCGATCCACAGCATGGCCGCGCCGATCAAGGTGTAACCCAGGTTGTGCGGTGCCATCGGGGTGGTCGGGAAGCCTTTGCGCTTGCCGAGCACGATGCACGCCACCAGGCCAGCCACACCGGCGTTGATGTGCACCACGGTGCCACCGGCAAAATCCAGCACACCCCAGTCCCACATCAGGCCGCCGTTGCCGCTCCAGACCATGTGCGCAATCGGCGCATAGACCAGGGTGAACCAGATGGCCATGAAGATCAGCATCGCGGAAAACTTCATGCGCTCGGCGAATGCACCGACGATCAGCGCCGGAGTGATGATGGCAAACGTCATCTGGAAGGTGATGAACACCGCTTCCGGGAACAGCGCCGCAGGCCCGGTGATGCTGGCCGGAGTGACGCCTGCCAGGAATGCCTTGCCCATGCCGCCGAAGAAGGAGTTGAAGTTGACGACGCCCTGTTCCATACCGGTGGTATCGAACGCAATGCTGTAGCCGTAGACAACCCACAGGATGCTGATCAGGCCAGTGATGGCGAAGCACTGCATCATCACCGACAGGATATTTTTGGAGCGGACCATACCGCCGTAGAACAGCGCCAGGCCAGGAATGGTCATGAACAGCACCAGTGCGGTGGCGGTCAGCATCCAGGCGGTATCGCCGGAGTTGAGGACTGGAGCCGCCACTTCGTCCGCCGCCATGGCAAGGCTTGGCATTACGATGGACAACAGGGCTCCGAGCCCTGCGAATTTACGCAGAGTCATAGTGTTTTTCTCCTGGGGCGTTGGGGTTTGGCGGCTTAGATTGCGTCGGTATCGGTTTCGCCGGTACGAATGCGGATAGCCTGTTCCAGATTGACCACGAAGATCTTGCCGTCACCGATCTTGCCGGTGTTGGCGGCCTTGGTTATCGCCTCGATAACCCGGTCAAGATCCTTGTCGTCAATGGCGACATCAATCTTCACCTTCGGCAGGAAATCGACCACGTATTCCGCACCGCGATACAGCTCGGTATGACCCTTCTGCCGACCGAAGCCCTTGACCTCAGTAACGGTAATGCCCTGCACGCCGATCTCGGACAGTGACTCGCGTACGTCGTCCAACTTGAACGGCTTGATGATGGCAGTGACTAGCTTCATGAAAACTCTCTCCCGAATTGGTGGACTTGCCCCAGGAAAACAAACCCGTCTCAAGTCTAAGCGCAGTGCCTGGCTTTGTAACGCATCGTCGCCTGCGTATTACCGTGGCGACGCCAGCGAACCACTGGTGACGAAACCTGTACCCCTGATCCGTCGGCGCACTGCATTCGTCACAGCGACTGCATCAGTGCATGGGTCATGATCGTCTAAGCAGAAACCTTGCCAGCTCCGTAAAAATCACTGAAATCAGTCCGTTGCCCACTTATGCCCACCTGCGGGGCGCTCCGGCGACGGCGATGCGCATCAAAACAGTGCGCGACCGCCCATCCCTATGCGCGAAAAGCGTGCGTGCCGGGCCATGAAAAGACTATAGACGCTGCGTGATACACTGCCGGCCAACTGTTTTCCGGAATATTTCCCATGCTCGCGCCCAAAGACTTCCTCGACGCCCTGAGCGGCCACGCCTCTCGCCTGTTCAGCGGCGACACCCCGCTGCCCCGCAACGAAATCGAAAGCCAGTTCAAGGCCCTGCTGCAAAGTGGCTTCAGCAAGCTCGATCTGGTCAGCCGTGAAGAATTCGACAGCCAGATGGTGGTGTTGGCCCGCACGCGTGCACGGCTGGAGAGCCTGGAAGCGAAGGTAGCGGAACTGGAAGCGCGGCTGACGCCCCCATCGGCCGAATAAACCCGATGAGTGTGGGAGGCAAGCCCTGATGCCGCCCCCTGTAGGAGCGAGCTTGCTCGCGAAAAATGTTAACGATAACGCGTGCTTCCTGAATGAACGCGGTGCCCGTGAGTTTTTCGCGAGCAAGCTCGCTCCTACAAAAAGCCTTAGCATCAGGGCTTGCCCCCTCCCTCACTTCGTTGTCTGGATACGTTCTGTAAAACCTCCCCGCCATCCTTATTCCCACCTCGTCTACCCTTGAATAATCCGCAGGAAGCGGCCCCCCATTCAAGGATCGAGCATGTCCCTCGCCATCGTTCACAGCCGCGCCCAGGTCGGCGTCGAAGCCCCCGCCGTCACTGTTGAAGTGCACATGGCCAATGGGCTGCCGTCACTGACGCTGGTGGGCTTGCCGGAAGCTGCGGTGAAGGAAAGCAAGGACCGCGTGCGCAGCGCCATTCTCAACTCGGCCCTGCAGTACCCGGCGCGGCGCATCACGCTCAACCTGGCGCCCGCCGACCTGCCCAAGGACGGCGGGCGTTTTGATCTGGCGATTGCCCTGGGGATCCTGGCGGCCAGCGTGCAGGTGCCGGCGCTGATGCTCGATGAGGTCGAGTGCCTGGGGGAGTTGGCGCTGTCCGGCGAAGTACGCGCGGTCAAAGGCGTGTTGCCGGCCGCCTTGGCGGCGCGCAAGGCCGGGCGCACCTTGATAGTGCCCAGGGCAAACGCTGAGGAGGCGTGCCTGGCGTCAGGGTTGACGGTGGTTGCGGTGGATCACTTGCTACAGGTGGTGGCGCACTTGAATGGGCATGTGCCGATCGAGCCCTACCGGTCGGACGGCCTGTTGTACCTGAACAAACCTTACCCGGACCTCAGCGAAGTCCAGGGCCAAATGGCTGCCAAGCGAGCGCTGCTGATCGCGGCGGCGGGGGCGCATAACCTGCTGTTCAGCGGCCCGCCCGGCACCGGCAAGACACTGCTCGCCAGCCGCCTGCCGGGGTTGCTGCCACCGCTCAGTGAACAGGAAGCGCTGGAAGTCGCGGCGATTCAATCGGTGGTCAGCCTGGCACCGTTGAGCCATTGGCCGCACCGGCCGTTTCGCCAGCCGCACCATTCGGCCTCGGGCCCTGCGCTGGTCGGCGGCGGCTCGAAGCCGCAACCGGGGGAAATCACCCTGGCCCACCACGGCGTGTTGTTCCTGGATGAATTGCCGGAATTTGACCGCAAGGTGCTGGAAGTCCTGCGCGAGCCGCTTGAGTCGGGACATATCGTGATTTCCCGCGCCCGTGACCGGGTGAGCTTCCCGGCGCGCTTTCAACTGGTCGCGGCGATGAACCCCTGCCCGTGCGGTTATATGGGCGAACCCAGCGGCCGTTGCCGGTGTACGCCGGAACAGATACAGCGCTATCGCAACAAGCTCTCGGGGCCGTTGCTGGACCGGATCGACCTGCACCTGACGGTGGCGCGGGAAGCCACGGCGCTGAGCCCGGCACAACAGACCGATGACACCACCGCGAAAACGGCCGCCTTGGTGGCCGACGCACGGGAACGCCAGCAACGACGCCAGGGCTGCGCCAATGCCTTCCTCGACCTGCCGGGGCTGCGCGAGTACTGCACGCTGGCGAAGGTCGACGAAGGCTGGCTGGAGAACGCCTGCGAGCGGCTGACGCTGTCGTTGCGCGCGGCTCATCGCTTGCTCAAGGTGGCGCGTACGTTGGCGGACCTGGAACAACAAGACGCCATCGCTCGCCACCATTTGCAAGAGGCCTTGCAATACCGCCCGGCAGCGAGCTCTTGAGTGGCTTAGCGGAAGCGATCCACCTCATGCCGCAAGCCCGCCGCCAGGGTTTCCAGCTCTTTGGCGGTGATCGCCAGGTTCGACACCACTTCACGCTGCTCGCTGTTGGCCAGTGCGATGCTTTGCAAATTACTGCTGAGCAACGTCGCGGTGCTGCTCTGCTCCTGGGTGGCGGTGGTGATTGCGGCGAACTGCTGACCGGCCGAGCGGCTCTGCTCGTCGATGCGCGCCAGGGCCGAGGCCACATCCGCGTTGCGCGACAGGCCTTCCTGCATCAACACGTTGCCGTGCTCCATGGTACTGATGGCATTGCCGGTTTCCTGCTGGATGCTCTGGATCATTACGGAAATTTCATCGGTGGCCTGGCGGGTGCGAGAGGCCAGGTTGCGCACTTCGTCTGCGACCACGGCAAAGCCGCGACCTTGCTCACCGGCGCGGGCCGCTTCGATGGCGGCATTGAGCGCGAGCAGGTTGGTCTGTTCGGCAATCGAGGTAATCACGCCGACGATACCGCCGATTTCCTGGGAGCGCTGGCCCAGGGTGTTGATCACCGTAGCGGTGCTGTTCAGCGCGGTGGCGATATGTTCCAGGGACGACGACGCTTCTTCCATCGAGGTACGCCCGATACGGGTCTGCTGGGCATTTTCCTGGGCCAGACGCTCGGTATTGCCCATGTTGTCGGCGATATTCAGCGAGGTGGCGCTGAATTCTTCCACCGCGCCGGCCATGCTGGTGATTTCGCCGGACTGCTGCTCCATGCCTTCATAGGCGCCGCCAGACAACCCCGACAGCGCCTGGGCCCGGCTGTTGACCTCTTCAGCCGCCTTGCGGATGTGCGAAACCATGGTCGACAGTGCCTCGCCCATCTGGTTGAAGCTGCGCGCCAACTGGCCGATTTCGTCATGGCTGGAGACATTCAGGCGCGCACTCAGATCACCTGCGCCGAGCGCTTCAGCCTGACGCACCAGGTCACTCAACGGCGCGAGCTTGCTGCGCAACAGCCATACCGTGGCCCCCACAGCCAACAGCATGGCCAGCACGCTGCCAATGACCAGGCGCATCCCCACGTCCCACGTCACAGCACGAATCTCGGCCTTGGGCATACTTGCCACGACCGCCCAAGGGCCGCCCTCGAAGGGGACCGACACGCTGTAGAAATCTTCGTTCTTGTCACTCCAGAAGCGGCCTTCACCGGGTTTCTTCGCCAAGTCGAGCATCACGGCGACCGCTTGATCCAAGGCTTGCACACCGGCCGGCGGCACCAACCAGTGCTTCTGCTCATCCAGCAGCGACAAGGAACCGGTCTGGCCGATACGGAAGCGCTTGAGGTTGTCGAACTGGGCTTTTTGTTCGTCGGTGTAGTCGAAGCCGATGAACAATACCGCGATGACTTTTCCGCTGGCATCACGCACCGGGCTGTACTGGGTCATATAGGAGCGATCGAACAACACGGCCCGGCCGATATAGGCCTGCCCGTTGAACACACGCTGGTAGGCCGGGCCCTGGCGATCCAGCACGGTGCCGATGGCGCGGTTGCCATCCTGCTTGGTCAGGGAGGTGCTGATACGGATGAAGTCATCGCCGCTGCGCACGAACACCGTGGCCACGCCGCCGGACATGTCCTTGAATTCGTCCACTTCGCCGAAGTTGTTGTTCAGCAACTCGCCGCCCAGGTACAGGCTTGGGGTTTGTACACCGGCCACGGCGACAGGCTGGTCCGCACGCACGCTCAAACCGGCGCCGAAGCGCTTTTCAAACAGCCCGCTCAAACGCTGAGTGCTCTCGCGCAAGGTGCTGTGGAAGGTATTGAGCTGGTCGGCGAGCAAACGCGCCTCGCTGGCCAGGTGCTCCTCACGGGTCGCGAGGTTGGCGGTATCGAGCGAGCGTAGTGCGAAAACGGTACTGCCGCTGATGACGACCGCCAGAATCACGGCTAATGCGAGGCCTAACTGGGAAGCGATCCGAGCGCGAGGTTGAGACATGACAGCTCCTGAGCCGAGGCCAGGATCATCCTGATCTCTTAGCGCTGCTCGGCGAATTATCTAGTGGGAAACGTTGGGGCACGATTGGTCCAGCACACCTACTTCGGCGCGGTTTCACAATACTTGAGCGATTCACAGAGGTATGACGCAATCGATTGCCGTGCATAGACCAACCCCTTCATTCGAGGCGAGTCACCGCGGGCAAGACCATCGCCTGCACCTCGCTCTGCAGAAACTCCGCCAGGCGCCGCAAGCGCTCACCCCCGGGCCGGGTTTTCGGCCACACCAGGTAATAACTTTCCCCGCTGGCGACGGCCGTTGGCCACGGCAGGCTCAAGCGTTTCTGGGCGACGTCCTCGGCCACCATCAACAGGTCTCCCATGGACACGCCATAGCCGCGCGCGGCAGCGATCATGCCCAGCTCCAGCGTGTCGAACACCTGCCCACCCTTGAGCGAGACCCGGGAGGTCAGCCCCATGTGCTCCAGCCAGTAACGCCAGTCACGCCGGTCCGGTGTCGGGTGCAGCAGTTCGGCCGTTGCCAGCCGCTGCACGTCCCAGGGGCCGTCATCCAATAGATTGGGCGCGCCCACCGGAATCAGCATTTCGGCAAACAGGTGGCTGGCCTCCCAGTCCGCCGGAAAGTGCCCGTTACTGAGCAACACTGCGCAATCGAACGGTTCCTGATTGAAGTCCACTTCATCGATGTTCATCCACGCGCTGGTGAGCTGCACTTCATTGCCCGGCTGCAGGGCCCGAAAGCGGCTCAATCGCGCCAACAGCCAGCGCATGGTCAGGGTGGACGGTGCTTTCATACGCAAGATGTCATCTTCGGCGTTCAGGGTATGGCAGGCGCGCTCCAGGGCGGCGAAACCTTCGCGCACGCCGGGCAGCAACAAGCGCGCCGCCTCCGTGAGTTGCAAGGTACGGCCGCTGCGCTGGAACAGCCGGCAGGCGAAATGCTCTTCGAGGGTACGGATATGCCGGCTGACCGCACTCTGGGTAATCGACAACTCCTGCGCCGCGCGGGTGAAGGAGTGGTGACGGGACGCGGCCTCGAATGCCCGCAGGGCATAAAGCGGGGGAAGACGACGAGACATTTTGATGACTCCGACAGCGCAATGGCCAAACCCTACCAGAATCAATCAGGCATGAGTTTTAATCATGCAAACGATCGCTTTTATCCCTTTGTGCAATGCGCCGAAAGCGCCGAGAATCAACCCTTCCCCACCTCCCTGACATTTCGAGAGCGATGATCATGCAGCATCCGGCACGTACCGAACTCTGGGCCATTCTGCGGCTGGCGGGGCCGTTGATTGCCTCACAGTTGGCGCACATGCTGATGGTGTTGACCGACACCCTGATGATGGCGCGCTTGAGCCCCGAAGCCCTGGCCGGCGGTGGCCTGGGCGCGGCGAGCTATTCGTTCGTGGCGATTTTCTGCATCGGCGTGATCGCGGCAGTGGGCACCCTTGTGGCCATCCGTCACGGCGCGGGCGACATCGACGGCGCCACCCGGCTGACCCAGGCCGGGCTGTGGCTCGCCTGGTTGATGGCCCTGGCGGCGGCGCTGCTGCTGTGGAACCTCAAGCCGGTGCTGCTGATGTTCGGCCAGACCGAAACCAACGTGCAGGCCGCCGGGCAATTTCTGACCCTGCTGCCGTTCGCCCTGCCCGGCTATCTGAGCTTCATGGCACTGCGCGGCTTCACCAGCGCCATCGGCAAAGCCACCCCGGTGATGGTCATCAGCCTGTGCGGCACGGTGGTCAACTACCTGCTCAATCACGCGCTGATCGAAGGCATGTTCGGCCTGCCCAAACTCGGGCTGATGGGCATTGGCCTGGTCACAGCCATCGTCGCCAATGGCATGGCGTTGGCACTGATGTGGTACATCCGCAGCAACCGCACCTACGCCGCCTATCCACTGAGCAGCGGGCTGCTGCGCCTCAATACCCGGTACCTGCGCGAGTTGTGGCGCCTGGGCCTGCCGATTGGGGGCACCTATGCGGTGGAAGTCGGGCTGTTCGCGTTTGCGGCGCTGTGCATGGGCACCATGGGCAGTACGCAGTTGGCGGCGCACCAGATTGCCCTGCAGATCGTCTCGGTGGCGTTCATGGTTCCGGCGGGGATGTCCTACGCGGTGACCATGCGTATCGGCCAGCATTATGGCGCCGGGCAGTTGCTGCGGGCACGCATGGCCGGACGGGTCGGCATCGGCTTTGGTGCCCTGTTGATGCTGGGGTTTGCCCTGGTGTTCTGGCTGTCTGCCGACCCGCTGATCGGGCTGTTCCTCGACCATGACGATCCGGCGTTTCATGATGTCATCGTCCTGGCCGTCAGCCTGCTGGCCGTCGCCGCCTGGTTCGAGCTGTTCGATGGTGTGCAGACCATTGCCATGGGCTGCATCCGCGGCCTCAAGGACGCCAAGACCACGTTCCTGGTGGGGCTCGGTTGCTACTGGCTGATCGGCGCGCCAGCAGCCTGGTTGATGGCGTTCACCCTGGGCTGGGGGCCGACCGGTGTGTGGTGGGGCCTGGCGTTGGGGTTGGCGTGCGCGGCGGTGAGCCTGACCTGGGCGTTCGAGGCGAAGATGAAGCGGATGATTCGGCGAGAACCGGACATACAGCCTGCCTTTCAGGCGGCACAGACAGAGTAAAGCCCTGCTCGGTCAGACCTGTGGGAGGGGGCTTGCCCCCTCCCACAGGTCTGACCGAGTTTACAACTCAGCCCAACAACGCCTGCTGGCTTTTGCCGGAGGTCAGATACTCCACCAGCTCAGTCAACGGCAACGGTTTACTGATCAGGTAACCCTGGGCCTGATCGCAACCAAACAGTCTCAGAAGCTCAAGCTGCTCAGGGGTTTCCACGCCTTCGGCCACCACTTCCAGGTTGAGGTTATGGGCCAGGTTGATCATGGCGTGTACCAGCTTGCGATTCTCTTCGCGCTCTTCCATGCCACCGACGAAGCTCTTGTCGATCTTCAACAAGGCAATCGGCAGGCTGTTGAGGTGCACAAACGATGAGAAACCGGTACCAAAGTCATCCAGGGAAAACCGCACACCGAGGCGGCCGAGGGCGTCCATGGTCTGTTTAACCAGGTCGCTGCGACGCATCACGGCGGTTTCGGTCAGCTCGAACTCCAGCCATTGTGCTTCCACGCCGCGCTCGGCAATCAGCCGGCTGAGTGTCGAGAGCAATTGGCTGTCCTGGAACTGGCGAAACGACAGGTTGACCGCCATGTGCAACGCCGGCAGGCCGCGTTCGCGCAGGTCCTGCATGTCGCGCAGGGCCCGGGAAATCACCCAGTAACCCAACGGCACGATCAGGCCGCTCTGCTCGGCCAGGGGCACGAACTCGCTCGGCGGCAACAGGCCACGCTCGCCATGGCGCCAGCGCACCAGGGCCTCGAGGCCGACGATATGCCCGTCATCCAGGTCCAGGCGCGGCTGGTAATGCAGCTCCAGCTCATCGCGGCGCAAGGCACGGCGCAACTCGCTTTCCAGGTCGGCCAGGCTGCGCGCGTTGCGGTTGATGCGTTCGTTGAAGATATGAAAGGTACAGCCCTGGGTGCTTTTGGCCTGTTGCATGGCGATATGGGCGTGCCACATCAACGGGTCGGCCCCGGCGCGGGCCCGGGCATGCGCCACACCCAAACTGCAGCCGATCAGCAGGCTCTCGCCGTCCACCCAGTAAGGCTCAGCCATAACTTCGGTGATGCGTTCGGCCATCCATTCGGCGCGCTGGGGCGCACGGCGGGTGTCGATCAGCAGCGCGAACTCATCGCTGCCCAGGCGCGCCAGTTGATCACCGGCTTCAAGCTGGCTCTTGAGCCGTGAGACCACCTGCAGGATCAAGCGGTCGCCGGCCTGGTGACCGAGGGCATCGTTGGCGTGACGGAAATTGTCCAGGTCCAGATGACCGAGGGCCAGGCCGCGGCCTTCGTTTTCCGCCAGCCGTGCCGCCAGCAAGGTCTGGAAACCCTGACGATTGGCAATACCGGTCAGCGGATCCTGTTCGGCCAGGCGCTGCAACGTGTTTTCCAGCACGCCACGCTCGCGCACATGGCGCAGGCAGCGGCGCAAGGTACCGGCGTCCAGCGCAGAATGGATCAGCCAATCGCTGACGCCGAGCGGCGCAACCAGTGGTTCCTGTTCCAGCAGCAATACACACGGCAGGCTGCAACGACCGGGACCGGGTTGCAGGTTGGGCGTGGTCAAGAGCACCGCTTCGTGATCGTCGTCGAACAGACGACTCACCGAGTCCCAACTGGGGGCACTGATCAGCACAGCCCCATCGCCCATCGGCGCCAGGCACTCGCGCAACAACGCTGCCCACGCCGGCGTATCGGCCAGCAGCAGCAAACGCAAGGGTTCGACAGGCGTAGACAAGCTAGCTCCCTAGACTCTGCAAAAATTCGTTGGCGGCGGGCATTATGACGTGCGGCCTGACGATAACAAATGCATGACCAATGATAGGTGTTATCAAACACGCAGACTGTGAAAAATAGTTGCGATACCCACGACATCCTGCGGCAAAGTAACAAAACCGGCAAATTTAGATCGAGTGGTACGTCACACCGTCGTTCTAAGGCAGCAGAATCTTGCCAGCCTGTTAAAATGCCCGCCCTTTTGAATAACGACTCCCTGAACTCTGTATGTCCCGACTCAATCCCCGGCAGCAAGAAGCCGTGAACTACGTCGGCGGCCCTCTATTGGTGCTCGCCGGTGCTGGCTCCGGCAAGACCAGCGTGATTACCCGCAAGATCGCGCACCTGATCCAGAACTGCGGCATCCGCGCCCAGTACATCGTCGCCATGACCTTCACCAACAAGGCGGCGCGGGAAATGAAAGAGCGCGTCGGCACCCTGCTCAAGGGTGGCGAAGGCCGTGGCCTCACCGTGTGCACGTTCCACAACCTGGGGCTGAACATCATCCGCAAGGAACATGCGCGGCTGGGCTACAAGCCGGGTTTCTCGATCTTCGACGAGACCGACGTCAAAGCCTTGATGACCGACATCATGCAGAAGGAATACGCGGGCGACGACGGCGTCGACGAGATCAAGAACATGATCGGCGCCTGGAAAAACGACCTGGTCCTGCCCGCCGAAGCCCTGGAAGCCGCGCGCAATCCCAAGGAGCAGACCGCCGCCATCGTCTACACCCACTACCAGCGCACGCTCAAGGCGTTCAACGCGGTGGACTTCGACGACCTGATTCTGCTGCCGGTCAAACTGTTCCAGGAACACAAGGACATCCTGGAAAAGTGGCAGAACAAGGTGCGCTACCTGCTGGTGGACGAATACCAGGACACCAACGCCAGCCAATACCTGCTGGTGAAGCTGCTGATCGGCACGCGCAATCAGTTCACCGTGGTGGGCGACGATGACCAGTCGATCTACGCCTGGCGCGGCGCCCGCCCGGAAAACCTGATGCTGCTCAAGGATGACTATCCGTCGCTGAAAGTGGTGATGCTGGAGCAGAACTACCGCTCCACCAGCCGTATCCTGCGCTGCGCCAACGTGCTGATTTCCAACAACCCCCACGAGTTTGAAAAACAACTGTGGAGCGAGATGGGTCATGGCGACGAAATCCGTGTGATCCGCTGCCGCAACGAAGACGCCGAAGCCGAGCGCGTGGCGGTGGAAATCCTCAGCCTGCACCTGCGCACCGACCGCCCTTACAGCGACTTTGCGATCCTGTATCGCGGCAACTACCAGGCCAAGCTGATCGAACTGAAATTGCAGCACCACCAGGTGCCGTATCGCCTGTCGGGCGGCAACAGCTTCTTCGGGCGCCAGGAAGTCAAAGACCTGATGGCCTACTTCCGCCTGATCGTGAACCCGGATGACGACAACGCCTTCCTGCGCGTGATCAACGTGCCGCGTCGGGAAATCGGTTCGACGACCCTGGAAAAGCTCGGCAACTACGCCACCGAACGCAAGATCTCGATGTACGCCGCTACCGACGAAATCGGCTTGGGCGAACACCTGGACACCCGCTTCACCGATCGCCTGTCGCGCTTCAAGCGCTTCATGGACAAGGTCCGTGAGCAGTGCGCCGGCGAAGACCCGATCAGTGCCCTGCGCAGCATGGTCATGGACATCGACTATGAAAACTGGCTGCGCACCAACAGTTCCAGCGACAAGGCCGCGGACTACCGCATGGGCAACGTCTGGTTCCTGATCGAAGCCCTGAAGAACACCCTGGAAAAAGACGAAGACGGTGAAATGACCGTCGAAGACGCCATCGGCAAGCTGGTGCTGCGCGACATGCTTGAGCGCCAGCAGGAAGAGGAAGACGGCGCCGAAGGGGTGCAGATGATGACCTTGCATGCGTCCAAGGGCCTGGAATTCCCCTACGTGTTCATCATGGGCATGGAAGAGGAAATCCTCCCGCACCGCTCCAGCATCGAAGCCGACACCATCGAGGAAGAACGGCGCCTGGCCTACGTGGGGATTACCCGCGCGCGTCAGACACTGGCCTTCACTTTCGCCGCCAAGCGCAAGCAATACGGCGAAATCATCGATTGTGCCCCCAGCCGGTTCCTCGATGAGCTGCCGCCGGATGACCTGGCCTGGGAAGGCAACGACGACACCCCGACCGAGGTGAAGGCCGTTCGCGGCAACAGCGCCCTGGCCGATATACGCGCGATGTTAAAGCGCTAGAATCGACTACTTTTTAATCTACTTTCGGCGCCTGTTGCGCCATCAGAGGAAGCTTTCCGTGGAAGCACTGCACAAGAAAATTCGCGAAGAAGGCATCGTGCTTTCCGATCAGGTACTCAAGGTTGACGCCTTTCTGAACCACCAGATCGACCCGGCACTGATGAAACTGATCGGCGACGAATTCGCCGCGCTGTTCAAGGACTCGGGCATCACCAAGATCGTCACCATCGAAGCCTCGGGCATCGCTCCGGCGATCATGACCGGCCTGAACCTCGGCGTGCCCGTGATCTTCGCGCGCAAGCAGCAGTCCCTGACCCTCACCGAAAACCTGCTGTCGGCGACGGTGTACTCCTTCACCAAGAAAACCGAAAGCACCGTGGCGATCTCCCCGCGCCACTTGACCAGCAGCGACCGCGTGCTGGTCATCGATGACTTCCTGGCCAACGGCAAGGCGTCCCAGGCGCTGATTTCGATCATCAAGCAGGCCGGCGCGACCGTGGCCGGCTTGGGCATTGTGATCGAGAAGTCGTTCCAGGGCGGCCGTGCCGAGCTGGATGCGCAGGGTTATCGGGTTGAATCGCTGGCACGGGTGAAGTCGCTGGCCGGTGGGGTGGTGACCTTCATCTGAATCAACGCGGCTCAAAATGTGGGAGGGGGCTTGCTCCCGATAGCGGTGTATCAGTCACCCAATGTGTTGACTGACACACTGTCATCGGGGCATGAGTATCTACACAACTTTTAGGTACCCCGCGGGACCCTATGGGAGGGGGCTTGCCCCCGATGGCGGCCTCTGGGCCGACCAGGATGTTGGATCAGATCGAGTACATATC
>NZ_CVTO01000153.1:32314-44802 GCF_900004715.1 Pseudomonas sp. 24 E 13 | reverse complement strand
AAAAGCAGATCAAGATCAAGAGCGACTCGCTTCGCATCGTGGTTACGGTTGAGCGCTACAGAGTTGTGTAGATACCTATGGTCATCGGGGGCAAGCCCCTTCCCACATTTGCTCGCTATTGGCTTTTAGTGTGCGGTGGCCTGGAGGCCGGCGAGTAACAGGCGCTGGTACAGGTCTTCCTTGAATCCCTCCGGCTGATCCAAGCGCATCCGCTCAAGGTGCTCGGGAAACGCCTCCGGCTCCGGTGCGTCCAGCGCCGCCTTGCCCAGTTCCAGCATCTCCGTGAGCTTGAATTTGCTCTTGAGCCAGTTCAGCGCCCGCAACAGGTCCCGCTCCTCGTCCGTAAAGTCACTGCCCAACGGGTACTCCGGGAACAGGCGTCGGTGCCTGGCTTGAATCGCCTGGAGCCGTTGCGGTGTGTTGTCGGCAAAACGCGGGTCCAGCTTGAAATCCTTGGGCAGCTTGCCGGCCTTTTGCGCCTGCTCGATCAAATCGCCCTGGAAGCGCGAGTCAGTGATATTGAGCAACGCTTCAATCACCTTGGCATCCGCCTGCCCCCGCAAGTCGGCAATGCCGTACTCGGTAATGACGATATCGCGCAGGTGCCGGGGAATGGTGCAATGGCCATATTCCCAGACGATATTGGAACTGACCTCTCCCCCCGACTCGCGCCAGCTGCGCAGGATCAGGATCGAACGCGCATCCTCCAGCGCGTGGCCCTGGGCAACGAAGTTGTACTGCCCGCCCACGCCACTGAGCACGCGGCCATCTTCCAACTGGTCGGCCACACCGGCACCGAGCAACGTCACCATGATCGCACTGTTGACGAATCGTGCATCCTGGCGCTGCAAACGCTTGAGTTCTTCCTGGCCGTACAGCTCGTTGATATAGCTGATGCGGGTCATGTTGAATTCCAGCCGCTTGGCGTGGCTCATCTCCTGCAAGCGCTGGTAGAAACTGCGCGGGCCAAGGAAGAAACCGCCATGGATGGAGATGCCATCGGGCTGCGCCGCATCGTCGAGCAGCCCGGCATTGGCTTGCTCCTGGGTCGCCACATCCGGGTACACCTTGCGCCGGATGATGCCGGCATCCGCCAGCACCAGCATGCCGTTGACGAACATTTCGCTGCAACCATAAAGGCCCCGGGCGAACGGATCGACGCCACCCTCACGACTGATCAAGGGCGCCCACTGGTACACATCCAGGTCGGTCAGCAGCAATCGATAGGCTTCGTTGTCGGCCTGGCGCGCCAGCAAGGCGGCGGTCAGCGCATCGCCCATGGAGCCGATGCCGATCTGCAAGGTGCCGCCATCGCGAACCAGGGTGCTGGCATGCAGGCCGATAAAATGGTCCTGGAATCCCACCGGCATGTTGGGCGTGGAAAACAGCGTGGTGCTGTCTTTTTCGTCGAGCAGGTAGTCGAATGCGTCCATGCCCAATTCCGCATCGCCGGGCATGTAGGGCAATTCAGTGTGAACCTGGCCAACCACCAGAATGGTTTCCCCGGCTTCGCGACGCTTGGCGATCATGGGGAGCAGGTCGAGGGTGATATCCGGGTTGCAGCTCAGGCTCAGGCGGTCGGGATGCTCGGCGCTGCTGGCAACCAGTTGCGCCACCAGGTTCAGGCCGGCGGCATTGATATCACGGGCGGCATGGCTGTAGTTGCTGCTGACATAATCCTGCTGCGCCGAGTCGCTGTGGAGCAGGCTGCCGGGCTGCATGAAGAACTGTTGCACGCGGATATTCTTCGGCAGGCTGCCCTTGTGCAGGTCAGCGAGGAAATCCAGTTCGGGATAATCGCCAAACACGCGCTCGATAAAAGGTTCGAGAAAGCGCTTCTGCAACCCATCCCCCAGGGACGGGCGACCCAGGCTCAGCGCGGTGTAGATGGTCAGCGCCCGCTCAGGCAACTTGGCGATGCGCCGGTACAGCGCATTGACGAACAGGTTGGGCTTGCCCAACCCCAGCGGCATGCCCATGTGGATATGCGCCGGCAACCGCGCCAGTACGTCGTCAACTGCTTGCTCGATTGAACACAACTGCACCATCCGACCCTCCTGAACATTCCATGATTAGGGGTTGGACAGAGCGTGGCGGGTCTTTGCTGCAAAGAACAGTGTTGAAACACAAATCTGGGGCACAAAAAAGCCGCCCATAAGCGGCTGTTTTGACGAAGATCGGTTTATTTCAAGCCGGACATCTTCTCGATCGCACCTTTTAGCTCATCATCCGAGCAATCGGCGCAGGTGCCTTTAGGCGGCATGGCATTGATGCCGGTGATGGCCTTGGCAAGCAGCCCGTCGAGGCCGCCCTGCTCTTTGGCACGTTTACCCCAGTCTGCCGCATCGCCGATTTTCGGCGCACTCAGCAGGCCAGTGCCATGGCATGCGTTGCAATGTTTGGCGATCACTTCATCCGGCGTCTTGGCACCGCCGCCGCCGCCCGCCGCCACAGCAACCTCCATCCCTTTGCATTCCTGGCCCTGGACACAAACCTGGCCCACAGGCTCCAGGCGCTTGGCGATGTCATCGTTGGTCGCAGCTTGAGCGCTGCCAGCCCACAGGGCCAGTACGGTTGCTGGTGCAGCCAGCATTTTCATAATTAGGTTCACGCGTTCACCCTCATGGTGGCTATTCACGCCTGCGGCCACGGTTTCGCAGGCGGCGAAAGTATAGCGGTTAGCCCGCCTGGCCGAAACAACCCTATTAAATAAAGGGAGATTCAGCCTCACGGTTTACAGCTGCGCGAACCCTGCAACGCTGGCAGGGCGCCTTCTGTTTTAAAAGTTCGCCGGTGTGGCTGCGCTGATTAGTCGCGCCGGCACGTC
This sequence comes from Pseudomonas sp. 24 E 13, assembly GCF_900004715.1. Taxonomy (NCBI): domain Bacteria; kingdom Pseudomonadati; phylum Pseudomonadota; class Gammaproteobacteria; order Pseudomonadales; family Pseudomonadaceae; genus Pseudomonas; species Pseudomonas sp. 24 E 13. Next base: position 41,975 of record NZ_CVTO01000153.1, on the reverse strand, counting down.
GAACGGATTGCGAAAACGATGGGGCTTGGTACTTTCAAAGTAGTAGCTATCGCCTGCTTCGAGCACAAAAGTTTCAAGACCGACCACCAGCTCCAGGCGCCCTTCCACCAGGATTCCGGTTTCTTCGCCTTCATGGGTGAGCATTTCTTCGCCCGTGTCGGCGCCTGGCGGGTAGATTTCATTGAGGAACGCGATTGCCCGGCTCGGGTGCGCTCGGCCTACCAGCTTCATGGTCACGGCACCGTCGGAGATGTCGATCAGCTCATTGGCTTTATAGACGACCTGCGTGGGTATTTCCTGGAGGATCTCTTCGGAAAAGAATTCCACCATGGACATGGGAATGCCGCCCAGTACCTTGCGCAGGGAACTGATCGAGGGGCTGACGCTGTTTTTCTCGATCATCGAAATGGTGCTGTTGGTGACGCCCGCGCGCTTGGCAAGCTCGCGCTGGGAAAGACCTTTGAGTTTACGGATGGATTGCAGTCGTTCGCCGACGTCCAATGCAGGTGCCTCCTGGGATTCAGGCTTTGTTGTAATTGAGCGTTATCATGGCGACAGCGTTCAGTATTTACAACACTTGGGCCTAAATCCTGGGCAGCGGCATTCGTACCTGGCGATCAAGCGCCCAAATAGAGCCTTGGCACTCGGCGCAGGTTGCAGAAAAGCTGATAGGGGATGGTTTCAGCCGCAGTCGCGACGTCGCTGGCGAGGATATTCTTGCCCCACAACTCCACCGTGGAACCCAGCCCCGCCTGGGGCACATCCGTCAGGTCGACGCACAGCATGTCCATGGACACCCGGCCCAGCAACTGGCTGCGCTGACCGGCGACCAGCACCGGTGTGCCCGTGGGCGCGTGGCGCGGGTAGCCGTCGGCATACCCCATGGCCACCACGCCGATACGCATCGCTTTGGGCGTGATGAACCTGGCCCCGTAACCCACCGGCTCTCCCGCCGGCAGTTCACGTACGCAAATGATTTTCGACTCCAGGGTCATCACCGGCTGCAAACGTGCGGCGATAGCCTGGTCATCACCAAAAGGCGTGGCACCGTAGAGCATGATGCCAGGACGCACCCAGTCGCTGGGCACACTCGGCCAACCCAGTACGGCCGGGGAATTGCGCAGGCTGACTTCAGCCGCCAGACCCTGGCGAGCCGCTTCGAATACCGCCACTTGTTCGCTGCTGCTTGCGCAATCGAGCTCATCGGCACGGGCGAAATGGCTCATCAATACGATCTTCGCGACCTTGCCACTGGCCAGCAGACGCTTGTACGCCTCCTGGAAATCCTTGGGGTGCAGGCCGACTCGGTGCATGCCCGAGTCGAGCTTGAGCCAGATGGTCAGCGGCTTGCCCAGCGTGGCTTGCTCGATCGCCTCCAGTTGCCACAATGAATGCACCACGCACCACAGGTCCTGCTCGATGATCAGCGTCAGCTCGTCGGCTTCGAAAAAACCTTCCAGCAGCAGTACCGGTGCACGTATCCCGGCGGCGCGCAGCTCCAGGGCCTCCTCGATGCACGCCACCGCAAACCCATCGGCCTCGGCTTCCAGCGTCTGGGCTACGCGCACCGCGCCGTGGCCGTAGGCGTCCGCCTTGATCACGGCGAGGGCCTTGGCCCCGCTGACTTCGCGGGCCAATTGGTAGTTGTGACGCAGGGCTTGGAGGTCGATCAGGGCACGGGCAGGACGCATGGCGGCAGGCTTCTAGGCGGCAGAGTGAAGAAAACCGGTGCCAACCGACAACATCGGCACCGCAAGAGGGATGTGTATTAAGGCAGTGCAGCCACGACGGACAGCTCTACCAGGATATTCGGCTCACACAGTTTGGCTTCAACCGTGGCGCGGGCCGGGGCGACACCTTTTGGCAACCACTTGTCCCACACCGCGTTCATACCGGCGAAATCGGCATCGATGTCTTTCAAATAGATCGTCACCGACAGCAAGCGGGTCTTGTCGGTGCCGGCCAGGTCCAGCAAACGCTCGATGTTGACCAGGGTTTCACGGGTCTGCTGCTCAATGCCGGCATTCATGTCGTCGCCCACTTGGCCCGCCAGGTACACGGTGCCGTTGTGAACAACGATCTGACTCATGCGTTCATTGGTGAGCTGGCGCTGGATGGACATGTTTTGCGGACTCCTGGTGATTGCCGTAACGGGAGATATCGAGGCCTTCGGCACTGATCTGCGGGGTTTTCTTCGCCATCAGGTCGGCCAGCAAACGTCCGGAGCCGCATGCCATGGTCCAGCCGAGGGTGCCGTGGCCGGTATTCAGGAACAGGTTCCTGAACGGAGTGCCACCGACAATCGGTGTGCCATCGGGTGTGGTCGGGCGCAGACCGGTCCAGAAACTGGCTTGGGCCAAATCGCCGCCATGAGGATAAAGGTCGTTGACGATCATCTCCAGGGTTTCACGCCGACGCGGGTTGAGCGACAGGTCAAAACCGGCTATCTCAGCCATGCCGCCGACGCGAATGCGGTTGTCGAAACGGGTGATCGCGACTTTGTAGGTTTCGTCGAGGATGGTCGAGGTCGGCGCCATCGCCGGGTTGGTGATCGGCACGGTCAGCGAGTAGCCCTTGAGCGGGTAAACGGGCGCCTTGATCCCCAGCGGCTTGAGCAGCTTGGGCGAATAACTGCCCAGCGCCAGCACGTAGCGGTCGGCGGTCTCCAACTTGCCATCGATCCACACGCCATTGACGCGGTCGCCGGCGAAATCGAGGCGCTGGATGTCTTGTTCGAAGCGGAACTCAACGCCCAACTGCTTGCACATGTCGGCCAGGCGCGTGGTGAAGATCTGGCAATCGCCCGTCTGGTCGTTGGGCAGGCGCAGCGCACCGGCGAGAATGTCGGTGACGTTGGCCAGGGCCGGCTCGACCCGGGCGATGCCGGCACGGTCGAGCAATTCGAAGGGCACGCCGGACTCCTGCAGCACGGCAATGTCCTTGGCCGCGCCATCGAGCTGGGCCTGGGTGCGAAACAGTTGGGTCGTCCCCAGGCTGCGCCCTTCGTAGGCAATCCCGGTTTCAGCGCGCAGTTCATCAAGGCAGTCGCGGCTGTACTCGGAGAGGCGAACCATGCGCTCCTTGTTCACCGCATATCGGTTGGCGGTGCAATTGCGCAGCATCTGCGCCATCCACAGGTATTGGTCGATATCGGCGGTGGCCTTGATCGCCAGTGGCGCATGGCGTTGCAGCAGCCACTTGATCGCCTTGAGCGGCACGCCCGGCGCGGCCCATGGCGACGCATAGCCTGGAGACACCTGGCCGGCGTTGGCGAAACTGGTCTCCATGGCGGCGGCGGGTTGACGGTCGACCACGACGACCTCAAAGCCGGCCCGAGCCAAATAGTAGGCACTGGTCACGCCAATGACGCCGCTACCCAAGACCAGAACGCGCATTTTTATATCCTCATCACGGGCTGAGCCGCTGACGTGTGTTATTCGAGCAATGATGGGCGCAGTGTAAAAAACAATCACCAGTGCATTTCACTATATAAATGCCTATATTTGGCGACAATTCTCGGCAAAAATGCTTTTCACAGAGGCGTATCCCCTATGCGTACCAACACTCAGACCAAGCGGGAGCTGGACAAGATCGACCGCAACATCCTGCGCATCCTGCAAACCGATGGGCGCATTTCGTTCACGGAACTGGGGGAAAAGGTCGGGCTGTCGACGACGCCCTGTACCGAGCGAGTCCGGCGCCTGGAGCGCGAAGGGATCATCATGGGCTACAACGCACGGCTCAATCCGCAGCATTTGAAAGGGAGTTTGCTGGTATTTGTCGAGATCAGCCTGGATTACAAGTCCGGCGACACGTTTGAAGAGTTCCGCCGCGCGGTGCTCAAGCTACCGCATGTGCTGGAGTGTCACCTGGTGTCCGGAGACTTCGACTACTTGGTGAAAGCGCGGATTTCCGAGATGGCCTCGTACCGCAAATTACTCGGCGATATTCTGCTCAAATTGCCCCATGTGCGCGAATCCAAGAGCTACATCGTGATGGAAGAGGTGAAAGAGAGCCTTAACCTGCCGATCCCCGATTAACCTGACACAACTCAATCAAATGTGGGAGGAGGCTTGCCCTAATGCCAGTCAGTTAAGCCTGCACCGCCCTCTGTAGGAGCGAGCTTGCTCGCGAAAAAGGTCAACGATAACGCGTGCTTTCTGAATGAACGCGGTGCCTGTGAGTTTTTCGCGAGCAAGCTCGCTCCTACAGACGGCATTAGGGCTTGCCCCCTCCCACACTGACCGAGTAAATCCGCTACACCAGTACCTGTCGGGTACTCGCCATGTACGCGTGGATCTGCTTTTCAACCCGTGGATGAATCAGTTCCACCGGCCGCCGGCCATTGGGGCACGGCAAGGTCTTGGTGGTGCCGAACAGGCGACAGATCAGCGGGCGCTCGTCATACACGGTGCAGCCGTTGGGCCCCAGGTGCACGCAATTGAGCTCATCCATGGCCGCTGCCTGCTCGGCAGCTGTCTTGCGCGGCAGGCGTGACATTTCTTCGGGCGAAGTGGTGACCGGCCCACAGCAGTCGTGACAACCGGGAACGCACTCGAACGAAGGAATCTGTCGACGCAGCGCGCTGATTTTCTGACTGTTGCAACTCATCGAAACACACACCGAACGGCGAATAGGCGTGGATTCTGACTCAAAACGCCCCGCGCAGACAGCTTCGTCCGACCGTTGTATCCTGCGTCAAATTTTCCAAACAGGGAGGCCCCCATGATCGCCAGCGCCCGGCACACCGCGTCCTACTACGCCGCCAGCAGCGTGCCGCACCCCGATTACCCGGCGTTGACGGGTGAGGTGCGCGCCGATGTCTGCGTGATTGGCGGGGGATATTCCGGGCTCAACACCGCCCTGGAACTGGCCGAGCGCGGCTTCAGCGTCGTGCTGCTGGAAGCGCGCAAGATCGGTTGGGGCGCCAGTGGGCGTAACGGCGGGCAACTGATTCGCGGCGTCGGCCACGGCCTTGACCAGTTCGCCAAGGTGATCGGCACCGACGGCGTGCGCCAGATGAAACTGATGGGCCTGGAAGCGGTGGAGATCGTACGCGAGCGCGTCGAGCGCTTCCAGATCCCCTGCGACCTGACCTGGGGCTACTGCGACCTCGCCAACAAGCCCCGCGACCTGCAGGGTCTCGCCGAAGACGCCGAAGAGCTGCGCAGCCTGGGTTATCGCCATCCAGTACGCCTGCTGGAAGCCGGCGAGATGGCCAGCGTGATCGGCTCCGACCGCTATGTAGGCGGAATGATCGACATGGGTTCCGGGCACCTGCACCCGCTCAACCTCGCCCTGGGCGAAGCCGGCGCTGCCCGGCAACTGGGCGTGCAATTGTTCGAGCAGTCCGAGGTGACGCGCATCGACTACGGCGCGCAGATCAAGGTGCACACCGCCCAAGGCCAGGTACATGCCACGACCCTGGTGCTGGCCTGCAACGCCTACCTCAACGACCTCAACCCGCACTTGAGTGGCAAGATATTGCCCGCCGGCAGCTACATCATCGCCACCGAACCCTTGAGCGAAGCGCTAGCCGCCAGCCTGTTGCCGCAGAACATGGCGGTGTGCGACCAGCGGGTAACGGTGGACTATTTCCGTCTGTCCGCCGATCGCCGCCTGTTGTTCGGCGGCGCCTGCCACTATTCCGGGCGCGACCCGAGCGACATTGGCGCCTATATGCGGCCAAAGATGCTGCAAGTGTTCCCGCAATTGGCCAACGTGAAGATCGACTTCCAGTGGGGCGGCATGATCGGCATCGGCGCTAATCGGTTGCCGCAGATCGGGCGCCTGGCAGATCAACCCAATGTGTATTACGCCCAGGCCTACGCAGGCCATGGCCTCAACGCCACGCACCTGGCCGGCAGGTTGCTGGCCGAAGCCATCAGCGGCCAGCAACAAGGGCGCTTCGACCTGTTCGCCCAAGTGCCGCACATGACCTTCCCGGGTGGTAAACACCTGCGCTCGCCGCTGCTGGCCCTGGGGATGCTCTGGCACCGCCTCAAGGAACTGGTCTGATCAATCGCGCCAGAAAGCCTTCAAGCCTTCATGGCGTGCCTGCTCTGCCGTCAGCCCCACATCGCGCAATTGCTCTGGCGTCAGCATGAGCAAGGCCTTGCGTGTATGACGGCGGCGCCAGAACAGGCTCCACCGATTTCCGCCAGGCAGAGTTGGCGCCCGCTCCTGCTCGGCTTCCAGTTCCTGGCTATGTAACGCCAGCCGCACATCGCTCATGCCATTCATTTGCCGTCCCTCGTTAGCTTGCCGCCTTGAGTGACTAGAATGAGCGAGCGAGCACAACCAATACAGATTCAGCCTCCCTTTATTAAATCCATACAGAGACTGCCTATGCACGGCTGAATCCTGTATTTTTCCCCTATCTGTACTGGTCTGCTGGGAGTGACCGCCGTGACCCTTTACGTCAACCTTGCCGAATTGCTGGGCACCCGTATCGAACAAGGCTTCTATCGGCCCGGCGACCGTCTGCCTTCCGTACGCGCATTGAGTGTGGAACACGGGGTCAGCCTGAGCACCGTGCAGCAAGCCTATCGATTGCTGGAAGACAATGGCCTGGCGATGCCCAAGCCCAAGTCCGGCTATTTTGTGCCGGCGGGCCGCGAACTGCCGGCGCTGCCCGAGGTGGGTCGCCCGGCCCAGCGGCCGGTAGAGATTTCCCAGTGGGACCAGGTGCTGGAATTGATTCGTGCCGTGCCGCGCAAAGACACCATACAGTTGGGCCGTGGCATGCCGGATGTGTTATCGCCCACCCTCAAACCGTTACTTCGCAGCCTGGCCCGCGTCAGCCGCCGCCAGGATCTGCCGGGGCTTTACTACGACAACATCATGGGCTGTATGGAATTGCGCGAACAAATCGCGCGACTGTCGCTGGATTCCGGTTGCCAACTGACGGCCGAGGATATCGTCATCACCACCGGCTGCCACGAGGCGTTGTCCGCCAGCATCCACGCGATTTGCGAGCCCGGCGATATCGTTGCGGTGGATTCGCCAAGTTTCCACGGCGCCATGCAGACCCTCAAGGGCCTGGGCATGAAAGCCCTGGAAATCCCCACCGACCCCATCACCGGCATCAGCCTTGAAGCCCTGGAACTGGCGCTGGAACAGTGGCCGATCAAGGTCATCCAGCTCACTCCCAACTGCAACAACCCATTGGGCTACATCATGCCGGAGGCGCGCAAACGCGCACTGCTGACCCTGGCCCAGCGCTTCGACGTGGCGATCATCGAGGACGATGTGTATGGCGAACTGGCCTACAGCTACCCGCGCCCGCGCACGATCAAATCCTTCGACGAAGACGGCCGCGTCCTGCTGTGCAGTTCGTTCTCCAAGACCCTGGCGCCCGGCCTGCGCATTGGCTGGGTCGCGCCGGGGCGCTACCTGGACCGGGTGCTGCACATGAAATACATCAGCACGGGCTCGACCGCCACCCAGCCGCAGATTGCGATTGCGGAATTTCTCAAGGGCGGCTATTTCGAACCGCATTTGCGCCGGATGCGCACGCAATACCAGCGTAATCGCGACCTGATGCTCGACTGGGTCAGCCGCTACTTCCCCGCCGGCACACGGGCCAGCCGGCCCCAGGGCAGTTTTATGCTGTGGATAGAGTTGCCGGAGGGCTTCGATACCCTCAAGCTCAACCGTACGCTGATGGACCAAGGGGTTCAGGTGGCCGTAGGCAGCATCTTTTCTGCATCCGGCAAATACCGTAATTGCCTGCGTATGAACTACGCTGCCAAACCGACGCCGCAGATTGAAGAGGCGGTGCGCAAGGTCGGTACCGCTGCGCACGCCCTGCTGGCCGAAGGGGCAGACTGACCTTTTCCGAGCAATTGCCGTCATATGCCGACAAACGCCTGACCTGGATGCCGCTTCCTTGATGATTAAACGGCTTTTACCGCTTTTCCTGTTGGGAGCACTGGCACTGGGTGGCTGCGCGACGGCCTACACACCGCGCGTGCCCAGTGATGCGCTACCGGCGGCGCAGTCCTCCTTCGGCCGTTCGATCCAGGCCCAGGCGGCACCGTATCAGGGCCGCTCCGGCTTTCGCCTGCTGCCCAACAGCAGCGAAGCGTTCATGGCCCGCGCCGAACTGATCCGCAACGCCCAGACCAGCCTCGACTTGCAGTACTACATCGTGCATGACGGTATCAGCACGCGCATGCTGGTGGATGAACTGCTCAAGGCCGCCGACCGCGGCGTGCGCGTGCGCATCCTGCTGGACGACACCACCAGCGACGGGCTCGACCAGATCATCGCGACGCTTGCCGCCCACCCCAACATCGACATTCGCCTGTTCAACCCTTTGCATCTGGGGCGTAGCACCGGGGTGACACGTGCCATGGGGCGCCTGTTCAACCTGTCGCTGCAACACCGGCGCATGCACAACAAACTGTGGCTGGCCGACAACAGCGTGGCGATCGTGGGCGGGCGCAACCTGGGGGATGAGTATTTCGATGCCGAACCCAACCTGAACTTCACCGATATCGACATGCTCAGTGTCGGGCCGGTGGCCGAGCAACTGGGTCACAGTTTCGATCAGTACTGGAACAGCGCGCTGAGCAAGCCTATCGATGAGTTTGTCTCAACGATGCCTTCCAGGATCGACCTCGCTGTCGCGCGCGGGCGCCTGGAGGCCTCGCTGACCCAATCGCGCCAGCAGAACCACGCCTTGTATAACCGCCTGCGCACCTACCAGACCCAGCCGCGCATGGATATCTGGCGTCGCGAGCTGATATGGGCCTGGAACCAGGCGCTGTGGGATGCCCCGAGCAAGGTGCTGGCCAGGGCCGACCCGGACCCGCAATTGCTCCTCACCACGCAACTGGCGCCGGAGCTGGAGGGCGTCAGCCGTGAGCTGATCATGATTTCGGCGTACTTCGTTCCCGGGCCGCCCGGGCTGGTGTACCTGACGGGCCGCGCCGATGCGGGCGTGTCGGTGAACCTTTTGACCAACTCCCTTGAAGCCACCGATGTACCCGCCGTGCACGGCGGCTACGCGCCCTATCGCAAGGCGCTGCTGGAGCATGGCGTGAAACTCTATGAGCTGCGCCGACAACCCGGCGACCCCAGCGCAAGCAGCGGGCCGCACCTGTTTCGTCGCGGCAGCTTGCACGGCTCCGACTCCAGCCTGCACAGCAAGGCGATGATTTTCGATCGGGAAAAATCGTTTATCGGCTCATTCAATTTCGATCCGCGCTCAGTGCTGTGGAACACCGAAGTCGGCGTACTGGTGGACAGCCCGGAACTGGCGGAACACGTACGCAACCTGGCGCTGCAAGGGATGGCGCCAGCGCTGAGCTACGAGGCGAAACTGCAGGATGGGCAGATCGTGTGGGTGACGGAAGATAACGGCCAGTTGCACACCCTGACCCGGGAGCCCGGCAGTTGGTGGCGCCGGTTCAATGCCTGGTTCGCCACCAGTGTCGGCCTGGAGCGTATGCTCTAAAAATCAGGTATACCCCATGTGGGAGGGGGCTTGCCCCCGATTGCCATACGTATCTACACACCACCGTAGCACCCAACCGTAACCACGATGCGAAGCGAGCCGCTCTTGATCTGGCTTTTGATCTTGACCTGCTTGTGATCCTAGGCGCCCCGTTAAACCACGCTGGCCGAACGCAGGCTTGAATCCGTGGGTAACCCG
>NZ_CVTO01000153.1:0-32264 GCF_900004715.1 Pseudomonas sp. 24 E 13 | reverse complement strand
GTACTCGGTCCAATCCAACATCCTGGTCGGCCCAGAGGCCGCCATCGGGGGCAAGCCCCCTCCCACAGTTGCCCTGCGCTGTTTCCAGCAGGGTTACAGCTTGATCCAGGTCGCCTTCAGTTCGGTATATTTGTCGAACGCATGCAGCGATTTATCGCGACCGTTACCCGACTGCTTGAAGCCCCCGAACGGAGCGGTCATGTCGCCACCGTCGTACTGGTTGACCCACACGCTACCGGCACGCAGGGCCTTGGCAGTCAGGTGCGCCTTGGAGATGTCCGCCGTCCACACCCCCGCCGCCAGGCCATATTGGGTGTCGTTGGCGATGGCGATGGCTTCTTCGGCGCTGTCGAAGGTGATTACCGACAGTACCGGACCAAAGATTTCTTCCTGGGCAATTTTCATGGCGTTGGTCACACCGTCGAAAATGGTCGGTTCGACGTAGGTGCCACCGGTTTCTTCCAGCGTGCGCTTGCCACCGGCGACCAGCTTGGCGCCATCGGCATGGCCGGCTTCGATGTACGAGAGCACGTTGTTCATCTGCTGGGTGTCCACCAGCGCACCCACGTTGGTGGCGGGGTCCAGCGGGTTACCGGGCTTCCAACCCTTGAGGGCCTCGATGACCAGCGGCAGGAAAGTGTCCTTGATCGAACGCTCCACCAGCAGGCGCGAACCGGCGGTGCAGACTTCGCCCTGGTTGAAGGCGATGGCGCTGGCGGCGGAGTTGGCGGCGGCTTGCAGGTCCGGCGCATCGGCAAACACGATGTTCGGGCTCTTGCCGCCTGCTTCCAGCCACACACGCTTCATGTTCGATTCGCCGGAGCGGATCAACAGCTGCTTGGCAATTTTGGTGGATCCGGTAAACACCAGGGTGTCCACGTCCATGTGCACCGCCAGCGCGTTACCCACGGTGTGGCCATAGCCCGGCAGCACGTTGAGCACGCCTTTTGGAATGCCGGCTTCAACGGCCAGGGCGGCGATACGGATGGCGGTCAGCGGGGACTTTTCCGACGGTTTGAGAATTACCGAGTTACCGGTCGACAGGGCCGGGCCGAGTTTCCAGCAGGCCATCATCAGCGGGAAGTTCCACGGAACGATCGCACCGACTACGCCCACGGGCTCACGGGTCACCAGCCCCAGTTGATCATGGGGCGTGGCCGCCACTTCATCATAGATCTTGTCGATTGCCTCGCCGCTCCAGCTCAGGGCATTGGCCGCGCCGGGGACGTCGATGTTCAGGGCGTCGCTGATCGGCTTGCCCATGTCCAGGGTTTCCAGCAGCGCCAGCTCTTCGGCATTGGCCTTGAGCAGCGCGGCGAAACGGATCATGACGGACTTGCGCTTGGCCGGTGCCAGGCGCGACCAGACCCCGGAATTGAAAGTGGCACGGGCGTTTTCCACGGCACGCTGGGCGTCGGCGGCGTCACAGCTGGCCACGGTGGCGAGCAGACGACCATCGACCGGACTGATGCATTCGAACGTATCACCGGAAACGGCGGCGGTGTACTCGCCATTGATGTACGCGCGGCCTTCGATTTTCAGGTCCTTGGCGCGTTGTTCCCAGTCGGCACGGGTCAGGGTGGTCATGCAAGTCTGCTCCTCTTATTGGATACAAGGGCCTGGAAGATTGATCCCGGCGCCTCCACGAATGCTTGCCTGGCCAGCCTGCTGTTCGGCTCAAGGCACTTGCCACCCTAAACCAGCGGCTGGGGATGTTTCAATATATTTGACATAACGGCGGCAAACGCCCTTGCGATGTTCATTTTAATAAACATAGACTTTGGCCTCTCCACACGCAGGCCAGACGGGATAAGCACATGAGCATCCAGGACATCGTCGATTTCAGCCAAGCCAATACCGCCCCCGATCGCTATCGCCCTGCCGCCGAGAAAATCCTCAAGGGCGACCCTGAACAGACGATCTACAACCACTACGACAGCCCCTGCGGACAAATGAACGCGGGCGTCTGGGAAGGCGAAGTCGGGCAGTGGACGGTCAATTACACCGAGCATGAATACTGCGAGATCGTGCAGGGAGTTTCCGTACTGCGCGATGCCCAAGGCAATGCCAAAACCTTGCGCGCCGGCGACCGCTTCGTAATCCCGGCCGGCTTCAGCGGCACCTGGGAAGTGCTGGAAGCGTGCCGCAAGATCTACGTGGTGTTCGAACAGAAAGCCTGATCAGCGAATCCCAAGCAAAAAAAAGCCCGTATCGTGAGATACGGGCTTTTTTTGATCGTTCCCATGCTCTGCGTGGGAATGCATCCTGTGACGCTCTGCGTCACCACCGCGCAGATCTCGGATCTTTGCGCCAAAACCGGGACGCGGAGCGTCCGGGGCGGCGTTTCCACGCGGAGCGTGGGAACGATCAGATCAGCGCATCCCAGGCAAAAAAAGCCCGTATCGTGAGTTTGTTGATCGTCCCCATGCTCTGCGTGGGAATGCATCCTGTGACGCTCTGCGTCACCACCGCGCAGATCTCGGATCTTTGCGCCAAAACCGGGACGCGGAGCGTCCGGGGCGGCATTTCCACGCGGAGCGTGGGAACGATCAGACGCCAGGCAAAAAAAAGCCCGTATCGTGAGATACGGGCTTTTTTTCACAAGGAAGGAAATCAATTACTTGATTTTGCCTTCTTTGTAGATCACGTGCTTGCGAACGCGCGGGTCGAACATTTTCTTTTCGAGCTTGTCCGGGGTAGTACGCTTGTTCTTGTCGGTAGTGTAGAAGTGACCAGTACCGGCGCTAGAGATCATTCGAATCAATTCACGCATGATAGAGCTCCTTAGATCTTGCCGGCGGCGCGGATTTCGGCCAGCACGACAGTGATGCCACGCTTGTCGATGATACGCATGCCTTTGGCAGATACACGCAGGCGAACAAAACGTTTCTCTTCTTCAACCCAGAAGCGATGATGCTGCAGGTTCGGCAGGAAACGACGACGGGTTTTGTTATTTGCGTGGGAAATGTTATTCCCAGTCACCGGACCCTTACCGGTAACTTGACAGACTCTCGACATGCCTCAGCCCTCTAAAACCACATGCCCAACCCGGCATGGGTTGGCCGCTTAATCTCTCAGTCATTTGGCGCCAGGCGCCGCGTTTCTTTAGGGTCTTACCGGCTACACCTACAAGCGAAGGAACCGGGCCCCTAGAAAAGAGCGCTGCTTTATACCAGAAAGACCCAGGTGCAACAACAGCGAGTGTGTTTTTACCTGAGTAAATCTCGGCCATTGGCGCCTGAACCGTTGCCAGGAGGGGCCGCTGTAACAGCCGACCGCTCGTCGCACAGAATGATTTTCAGCGCCTGCAGGCACTCTGACCTGCACGTTGAAACGCGCTGAGGCGCCATCAAAACAGCATTTTGGCCAAAAGCACAGGCAAAAATGGGCTAGTCATTTAATCAACAGGCCACTACGGTAGGGCTTTTCCAGACTGCACTCGCAGATGGGCCTTCGATCTGCACAGGAAACCGAATATGCGCCTCGCTGCCCTACCGCTATTGCTAGCCCCCCTTTTCATCGCTCCGATGGCCGTTGCCGCCACCAATTTAAGCGTTTGCACCGAGGCCAGCCCCGAAGGGTTCGACGTGGTGCAGTACAACTCGTTGACCACCACCAACGCCTCGGCGGATGTGCTGATGAACCGTCTGGTGGACTACGACGCTACCGCCGGCAAGCTGGTGCCGAGCCTGGCAGACAGCTGGGACGTCTCCCCGGATGGCCTGACCTACACGTTCAAATTGCACCCGAACGTGAAATTCCATCGCACCGAGTATTTCACCCCCAGCCGCACCCTGACGGCCGAAGACGTGCGCTTCAGCTTCGAACGCATGCTCGACCCGGCCAACCCGTGGCACAAGATCGCCCAGAGCGGCTTCCCCCACGCGCAATCACTGCAGTTGCCGGCGCTGATCAAGAAGATCGATGCCCTCGACCCGCTGACCGTGCGCTTCACCCTTGATCACGCCGACTCCACGTTTCTTGCCGCGTTGAGCATGGGCTTTGCCTCGATCTACCCGGCCGAATATGCCGACAAACTGCTCAAGGCCGGCACCCCGGAGAAGCTCAACAGCCAGCCCATTGGCACCGGCCCGTTCGTTTTCGTGCGTTTCCAGAAGGATGCGGTGGTGCGCTACAAGGCCAACCCGGACTACTTCGCCGGCAAACCGACTGTGGATAACCTGATCTTCGCCATCACGCCGGATGCCAATGTGCGCCTGCAGAAACTGCATCGCGACGAGTGCCAGATCGCCCTGTCGCCCAAGCCCCTGGATGTGGGCGAGGCCGAAAAAGACCCGGCGCTGAAGGTGGAAAAAACCGCCGCCTTCATGACCGCCTTCGTCGCCATCAACAGCCAGCACCCGCCACTGGACAAGCCCGAGGTACGCCAGGCGATCAACCTGGCCTTTGACAAAGGCAGCTACCTGAAGGCGGTATTCGAAGGCACCGCCGAAGCGGCCAATGGGGTTTACCCGCCCAATACCTGGAGCTACGCCAAGGACTTGCCGGGTTATCCACAAGACCTTGCCAAAGCCAAGGCGCTGTTGAACCGCGCCGGCCTCAAGGACGGCTTCAAAACCACGATCTGGACACGCCCTACCGGCAGCCTGCTGAACCCCAACCCGAATCTTGGCGCTCAGTTGCTGCAGGCCGATCTGGCCAAGGTCGGCATCCAGGCCGACATCCGCGTGATCGAGTGGGGCGAGTTGATTCGCCGCGCCAAAGCCGGCGAACACGACCTGCTCTTCATGGGCTGGGCCGGTGACAATGGCGACCCGGACAACTTCCTGACCCCGCAATTTTCCTGCGCAGCCGTCAAATCCGGTACCAACTTCGCCCGCTACTGCGACCCTGCGCTGGACAAGCTGATCAGCGCCGGCAAGACCACCAGCGAACAGGGCGTGCGCACCAAGCTCTACCAGCAGGCCCAGGCGCAGATCCAGCAGCAGGCCCTGTGGCTGCCCCTGGCGCATCCCACGGCGTTTGCCCTGACACGCAAGAATATCGAGGGCTATCAGGTGAGCCCGTTTGGCCGGCAGGATTATTCCAAGGTCAGCGTCAAGCCTTAAGCTGCAAGCTGCAAGCTGCAAGCCGACTTGTGGCTTGCAGCTCTAAACGTGCAGCGGCCCTCTACATCCATCCGTATTCCGCCATCGACAACGGATCACCATCGCCCACGATGATGTGGTCCAGCACCCGTACGTCCACCATTTCCAGGGCTTTTTGTAGAATCTTGGTCAATTTTCGATCAGCCGGGCTGGGGTCTACGCTTCCCGAAGGATGGTTGTGGCACAGGATCAACGCTGCCGCGTTGTACGCCAGCGCACGCTTGACCACTTGCCGGGGATAGACCAGGGCGGTATCGATGGTGCCTTCGCAGAGCGCCTCGAAACCCAGCACCCGATGCTTGGAGTCGAGAAACAGGCAGCCAAACACTTCGTGAGACTCATGACGCAGCAGCGCCTTGAGGTATTCGCGGACGGCCAGCGGGCTTTCCAGCACCGAATCGTTGCGCAGGCGCTCGGCCATGTGGCGCCGGGACATTTCCAGCACCGCCTGCAATTGGGCAAACTTCGCCGGCCCCAGGCCCAGCTGCTGATTGAACAGCGCCTGGCTGGCCTCCAGCAGCGGGCGCAACCCACCGAATTGCGCCAGCAGATGACGCGCCAGGTCCACGGCGCTCCTGCCGGATACGCCGGTGCGCAGGAAAATCGCCAGCAATTCGGCATCGGACAGACTGGCCGCGCCCCACTCCAACAGCTTCTCTCGCGGCCGCTCGGCAGCAGGCCAATTGCGAATACTCATCCCACCTCCCTTCCATGATGTACGCCGTATGCGCCGCTGTTGCCGGGCGGACGCTGTGTTATCGTAGGCCCTCTTTTTTGCATGCGATTTCACCTGGGGAGGGGTCATCGCAGGCGTCACTGAACTGGCTTCACTGAACTGGAAAGGCAAACCAATGCAGCGTCTGTATCGGAAACGCATCGTTCTCGGCGTCGGCGGCGGCATTGCCGCCTACAAGAGCGCGGAACTGGTTCGCAGGCTCCTGGACCAGGGCGCCGAAGTGCGCGTGGTCATGACCCGTGGTGGCAGTGAGTTCATCACCCCGCTGACCATGCAGGCCTTGTCCGGCCACCCGGTTCACCTGGACCTGCTGGACCCGGCGGCCGAAGCCGCCATGGGCCATATCGAACTGGCCAAATGGGCCGACCTGGTGCTCATCGCGCCGGCGACCGCCGACCTGATCGCACGCCTGGCCCAGGGCATCGCCGATGACTTGCTGACCACCCTGGTACTGGCCACCGACGCCACTGTCGCCATTGCCCCGGCGATGAACCAGGCCATGTGGCGCGACCCGGCCACCCAGGCCAACACCCAACTCCTGCAAAGCCGTGGCCTCAAGGTCTTCGGCCCGGCGTCCGGCAGCCAGGCCTGCGGCGACGTCGGCATGGGCCGCATGCTCGAAGCCACCGACCTGGCGCTGTGTGCCGCCGAATGCTTCCAGCACCTGGCCCTGACCGGCAAACACGTACTGATCACTGCGGGCCCGACTCAGGAAAACATCGACCCGGTGCGCTACATCACCAACCATAGCTCAGGAAAAATGGGCTTTGCCCTGGCTGAAGCTGCGGTTGAGGCAGGCGCACGTGTGACCCTGATCACCGGCCCGGTGCATTTACCGACGCCCGATCGTGTGACCCGAATCGACGTAGTCAGCGCCCGCGACATGCTGGCGGCCTGTGAAGCGGCCATTCCGTGCGACCTGTTCATCGCCTCGGCAGCGGTTGCAGACTACCGGCCGGAAGTCGTTGCACCGCAAAAGCTCAAGAAAGACCCTACAAGCGGCGATGGTCTGCTCCTGCAAATGGTACGCAACCCAGACATTCTGGCCACCATTGCCACACGTGCGGACCGTCCGTTCAGCGTCGGCTTCGCCGCCGAGACCGAACATTTGCTGGACTACGCCGCGCGCAAATTGAAAGACAAAAACCTCGACCTGATCGTTGCCAATGATGTCGCCAACCCGAGCATCGGCTTCAACAGTGAGGAAAATGCCATCAGCGTGATCGACCGCGAGTTGCACGCCACCGTTTTCGCCCAGACCAGCAAGGGCAAGATAGCCCGCCAACTGATCTCTTTTATCGCCCAACGGCTGAACCAGGTTTAATGTCCATGCACGCTTTGCAAGCCAAGATCCTCGACCCACGCATCGGTAGCCAATTCCCCCTTCCGGCCTACGCCACCCCAGGCTCCGCCGGCCTGGACCTGCGCGCCATGCTCCAGCAGGACACGGTCCTGGAGCCGGGCCAGACGATCCTGATCCCCACCGGCCTGTCGATCTACGTCGGCGACCCGGGCCTGGCGGCCCTGATCCTGCCGCGCTCCGGCCTGGGCCACAAACACGGCATCGTGCTGGGCAATCTGGTGGGCCTGATCGACTCCGACTACCAGGGCGAATTGATGGTGTCGTGCTGGAACCGCGGCCAGACCGCGTTCAACATTGCGGTCGGCGAGCGTATCGCCCAACTGGTGCTGGTGCCGGTGGTCCAGGCGCAGTTCGAACTGGTGCAGGAATTCGACGAAACCCAGCGCGGCGCAGGTGGTTTTGGGCATTCCGGCAGTCACTGACTAAGCTGAACAGGGCCGGGCGCAATTGCCCGGCCAGACGCCACCGCCAGGTTTTTCAGGATGAAGAATGCGCGAAAATTATCAGCGGATTTTATTAAATAAAATCAACAGGTTACGCAGATATGAGCGCAGGACCGACGCGCCGATGGCACTTTTACACCACGAACTCTCTGCCGAAAACGTCGTCATACCCTTCAGTTTGAGCCTGCCGGCCAGCCACATCAGGCCAGCCTTGCCCCCTTTCAGATGGAGTTTCCCCCCGCGATGAGTACCGCAGCCCGCGTAGCCCCGAGCTTTCCCGACAGCATCTTCCGTGCCTATGACATTCGTGGCGTGGTGCCCAAGACCCTGACCGCCGAAACCGCCTACTGGATCGGCCGCGCCATCGGCTCACAGAGCCTGGCCCAGGGCGAGCCGAACGTGTCGGTCGGTCGTGACGGCCGCCTGTCCGGCCCGGAGCTTGTGGAGCAACTGATCCAGGGCCTGGCGGACAGCGGGTGCCATGTCAGCGACGTCGGCCTGGTGCCTACGCCTGCGTTGTATTACGCCGCCAACGTCCTGGCCGGCAAGTCCGGCGTCATGCTGACCGGCAGCCACAACCCGTCGGACTACAACGGCTTCAAAATCGTTATCGCCGGCGACACCCTCGCCAACGAACAGATCCAGGCCCTGCACACTCGCCTGAAAACCAACGACCTGAGCAGCGGCACCGGCAGCATCACCAAGGTCGACATCCTGCAGCGCTACTCCGACGAAATCACCCGCGACGTCAAACTCGCCCGCCGCCTCAAAGTGGTGGTGGATTGCGGCAACGGCGCGGCCGGCGTGATCGCTCCGCAATTGCTCGAAGCCCTCGATTGTGAAGTGATTCCCCTGTTCTGCGACGTCGACGGCAACTTCCCCAACCACCACCCGGACCCCGGCAAGCCGGAAAACCTGGTGGACCTGATCGCCAAGGTCAAGGAAGTGGGCGCCGACGTCGGCCTGGCCTTCGACGGCGACGGCGACCGCGTAGGCGTGGTGACCGAAACCGGCGAAATCGTGTACCCGGACCGCCTGCTGATGCTGTTCGCCCGTGACGTGGTGGCGCGCAACGCCAACGCCGAAATCATCTTCGACGTGAAGTGCACTCGTCGCCTCACGCCGCTGATCAAGGAATACGGCGGTCGCCCGCTGATGTGGAAGACCGGTCACTCGTTGATCAAAAAGAAAATGAAGGAAACCGGTGCCTTGCTGGCCGGCGAAATGAGCGGTCACGTATTCTTCAAGGAGCGCTGGTTCGGTTTCGACGATGGCATTTACAGCGCTGCGCGCCTGCTGGAGATCCTCAGCAAGGAAAAATCCACGGCGCAAGCGCTGTTTCAGACCTTCCCGAATGATATTTCTACGCCAGAGATCAATATCCATGTGACCGAAGAGAGCAAATTCAGCATCATTGACGCATTGCACGACGCGCAATGGGGCGAAGGCGCCAACCTGACCACCATTGATGGTGTGCGAGTCGATTACGCCAAAGGCTGGGGCCTGGTTCGTGCGTCCAACACCACACCGGTGCTGGTGCTGCGTTTCGAGGCGGATACCGAGGCTGAGTTGCAGCGCATCAAGGACGTCTTTCACGTCCAGTTGAAACGTGTTGCCCCTGATCTCCAATTACCGTTCTGATTTTTCTACCGGAGCCCTGAATGACCCTCGAACGCGAAGCCGCTGCCAACACCGCCAAGGTCCTGTCCGAAGCGTTGCCTTACATTCGACGCTACGTCGGCAAGACGCTGGTGATCAAGTACGGCGGCAATGCCATGGAAAGCGACGAGCTGAAAACCGGCTTTGCCCGCGACATCGTGCTGATGAAAGCCGTGGGGATCAACCCGGTTGTCGTCCACGGCGGTGGGCCGCAAATCGGCGACCTGCTCAAGCGTTTGTCGATCGAGAGTCACTTCATCGATGGCATGCGCGTCACTGACGCGCAGACCATGGACGTGGTGGAGATGGTGCTCGGTGGCCAGGTCAACAAGGACATCGTCAACCTGATCAACCGCCACGGCGGCAGCGCCATTGGCCTGACCGGCAAGGACGCGGAACTGATCCGCGCGAAAAAACTGACCGTGACGCGCCAGACACCGGAAATGACCCAGCCGGAAATCATCGACATCGGCCAGGTGGGCGAAGTGATCGGCATTAACACCGATCTGCTCAACCTGCTGGTCAAGGGTGACTTCATCCCGGTGATCGCGCCTATCGGCGTGGGCGCCAACGGTGAGTCGTACAACATCAACGCCGACCTGGTGGCGGGCAAGGTGGCCGAGGCACTGAAGGCTGAAAAGCTGATGCTGCTGACCAACATCGCCGGCCTGATGGACAAGGAAGGCAAGGTGCTGACCGGCCTGACGACGCAACAAGTCGACGAACTGATCGCCGATGGCACCATCTACGGCGGCATGCTGCCGAAAATCCGCTGCGCGCTGGAAGCCGTGCAAGGCGGCGTCGGCAGCTCGCTGATTTTGGATGGCCGGGTACCGAACGCGATCCTGCTGGAAATCTTCACCGATACGGGTGTAGGTACGCTGATCAGCAATCGCAAGCGTCCTTAAACGTCGAACTCAAAAAGGCCCCGCTCAATCCGATTGAGCGGGGCCTTTTTTATAAAGCTTGAGAACACTGGAGATCAAATGTGGGAGGGGGCTTGCCCCCGATGGCGGCGTATCAGTTGGAGTATCCAGCACTGATGCACCGCTATCGGGGGCAAGCCCCCTCCCACATTTGCCTGCGCCTGCAATACTTTCGGTTTAAACGCCAAACTGCTCACGGTACGCACGCACCGCCGGCAGGTGCTGCTTGAGCTGCGGATCATCCTCCAGGAACTGCAACACCTGGTTCAACGACACAATGCTCACCACCGGAATGCCGAAGTCACGCTCCACTTCCTGGATCGCCGACAATTCGCCGTTGCCACGCTCCTGGCGGTTCAGCGCAATCAGCACGCCGGCGGCCTTGGCGCCGTCCTGGGAGGCGATGATCTGCATCACCTCGCGGATCGCGGTGCCGGCGGTGATCACGTCATCGATGATCAGCACATCGCCGGTCAACGGGGCTCCGACCAGGCTGCCACCTTCACCATGGGCCTTGGCTTCCTTGCGGTTGAAGCACCACGGCAGGTCCTGCCCATGATGTTCCGCCAGGGCCACCGCCGTCGCCGCAGCCAGGGGAATGCCCTTGTAGGCCGGGCCAAAGAGCACGTCGAAGGAAATACCGCTTTCAACAATGGCGGCCGCGTAGAAACGCCCCAACTGAGCCAGGGCCGAGCCGGAGTTGAACAAGCCTGCGTTGAAGAAATACGGGCTGGTGCGCCCGGACTTGAGGGTGAACTCACCGAAGCGCAAAACCCCGCGATCGATGGCAAAACGAATGAAATCGCGTTGATACGCCTGCATGAAAAAAGCCTCAGATACCACGGATTTAGCTAATTAGGTGGACGGCGTGTATCATACACGCACGCGATTTTTGGGGCCATTTATGCGGATCATCAGTGTGAACGTTAATGGTATTCAGGCTGCAGTCGAGCGTGGTTTGCTCAGTTGGCTGCAAGCACAGAATGCCGACGTCATCTGCCTGCAGGACACACGCGCCTCCGCCTTTGAACTGGACGACCCAGCCTTCCAACTGGATGGCTACTTCCTTTATGCCTGCGATGCCGAAGTGCCCACCCAAGGTGGCGTGGCTTTGTACTCGCGGTTGCAACCCAAGGCGGTCATCAGCGGCCTCGGCTTCGAGACAGCCGACCGCTATGGGCGTTACCTGCAAGCCGATTTCGACAAGGTCAGCATCGCGACCTTGCTGCTTCCTTCGGGGCAGAACGGCGATGAAGACTTGAACCAGAAATTCAAGCTAATGGACGATTTCGCCCGTTATCTGGATAAACAGCGACGCAAACGTCGCGAGTACATTTATTGTGGCTCGCTGTACGTGGCGCAACAGAAGCTGGATATCAAGAACTGGCGCGACAGCCAGCAATCCCCGGGCTTCCTGGCGCCGGAACGGGCCTGGATGGACGAGATTGTCGGCAACATGGGCTATGTCGACGCCCTGCGCGAAGTCAGCCGTGAAGGCGACCAGTACAGCTGGTGGCCGGATAACGAACAGGCCGAAATGCTCAACCTGGGCTGGCGTTTCGACTACCAGTTGCTGACCCCGGGCCTGCGCCGGTTCGTGCGCAGTGCACGCCTGCCGCGCCAGCCGCGCTTCTCTCAGCACGCGCCGCTGATCGTGGACTACGACTGGACCTTGACCATCTGAGGTCTTTCTCCAGGTACAAAAAAACCGACAGTGATGTGATCGTTCCCACGCTCTGCGTGGGAATGCATCCCGTGACGCTCCGCGTCACCATTACGCAAATGCCGGATTTTCGCTTACAGCAGGACGCGGAGCGTCCCGGGCGGCATTCCCACGCGGAGCGTGGGAACGATCAAACCGGGTATAAAAAACCGACAGTGATGTCGGTTTTTTTGTGGGCAACCGTTTACTTCACCAGACGCCAGGTCCACGGATAACGGTAGGCGATGCCCTTATTCGCCTTGATACCGGCAATGATCGTCAGTATCAACGCGCCAATCACCAGCACGGTCATCAACAAAAAGCCGATGACCACGAAACCCAGCAGCAGGCACACCAGCCAGGCGATCGCCACCGTGATCTGGAAGTTCAGGGCTTCCTTGCCCTGATCATCGATCAGCGGGTCCACGTCCTTCTTGAACTGCCACAGGATCAACGGCCCCAACAAACTGCCGAAGGGGAATACCAACCCTGCAAACGCGGCGAAATGACACAACATCGCCAACTGGCGTACTTCCCTGGACGGTGCCGGAACCGGTAACTGGCTGTCATTCATCGCGCTTCTCCTGAGGACCGGCTTAGTCAGCCAGTGCGGCGTTCTGCAGTTCGAAAATTTCGGTCATGCCTTTCTGGGCCAGGGCCAGCATGGCGTTCAGCTCGGCCGGCTGGAATGGCGCGCCTTCGGCGGTGCCCTGCACTTCGATGAAACCACCGGTGCTGGTCATGACCACGTTCAGGTCGGTCTCGGCGGCCGAGTCTTCCAGGTAGTCCAGGTCCAGCACCGGCTCGCCCTGGTACATGCCGACCGAGACGGCGGCGATCATTTGCTTGAGCGGGTCACCGCCCTTGAGGCCGCCGCGCTTCTTGATCACTTTCAGTGCGTCGACCAGGGCCACCATGGCGCCGGTAATCGACGCGGTACGGGTGCCGCCATCAGCCTGGATCACGTCACAATCGACGTACAGGGTCACATCGCCCAGCTTGGACATGTCCAGGGCCGCGCGCAGGGAACGGCCGATCAGGCGCTGGATTTCCAGGGTACGCCCGCCCTGCTTGCCACGGCTGGCTTCACGCTGGTTACGCTCGCCCGTGGCGCGCGGCAGCATGCCGTACTCGGCGGTCAACCAACCCTGGCCCTGGCCCTTGAGGAAACGCGGCACGCCGTTCTCGACGCTGACGGTGCAGATCACCTTGGTATCACCAAACTCGACCAGTACGGACCCCTCGGCGTGTTTGGTGTAGTTGCGGGTGATGCGGATCGAGCGGAGCTGATCGGCAGCGCGACCACTTGGACGTTTCATAGGGAATTCCTGTACTGAGGACGAAAAACTGCCGAGCATTATAGAGCCGCCAGCCGATTCGGGGCACTTCTAAAAATCCGGTTACGAATACGCGCGTTTGGGCGTGCTCGCCCCACTGCGCTACAATCGCGCCCCTTCGTTACTGTGCAGGAGCGAGCTTGCTCGCGAAAAACGTCAACGATCACGCGCTCCTCCTGATTTAACGCGGCGCCCTGGAGTTCTTCGCGAGCAAGCTCGCTCCTACAGGTCGGCCTGGCCAATCTCTATTTCTCCAACGCGAGGTACCTCCATGGTGCACAGCATGACCGCCTTTGCCCGTGTCGAAAAAGCCGGCGCCCAAGGCACCCTGAGCTGGGAATTGCGCTCGGTCAACAGTCGTTACCTGGAGCCGCATCTACGCCTGCCCGAGTCTTTCCGCGACCTCGAAGGCGCCGTACGTGAAGCGTTGCGCCAGGGTATTTCCCGCGGCAAGCTGGAATGCACCCTGCGTTTTACTGAAGAAACCACCGGCAAACCGCTGCAGGTCGATCGCGACCGCGCCGCGCAACTGGTCGCCGCCGCCGAAACCATTGCCGGCCTGATCAAGCAGCCCGCCGCGCTGAACCCCCTGGAAGTCCTGGCCTGGCCCGGCGTGCTGGTGGCCGACGCCGCCGACCCGCAAGCCTTGAACGCCCAGGCGCTGGCACTCTTCACCCAGGGCCTGGACGAACTCAAGGCCGGCCGTGAACGCGAAGGCGCCGAACTGGCCCGCCTGATCAACGAGCGCCTGACGTCGATCGAAGCGGACGTCGTCACCCTGCGCGAACTCGTACCGCAGATGCTCGCCACCCAGCGCCAGAAGGTCCTGGACCGCTTCGCCGACATGCAGGCCGACCTCGACCCCGTGCGCCTGGAGCAGGAGATGGTGCTGCTGGCCCAGAAGAGCGACGTCGCCGAAGAGCTCGATCGCCTGAGCACCCACATCCTCGAAGTGCGCCGCGTGCTCAAGTCCGGCGGTGCCGCCGGTCGGCGCCTGGACTTCCTGATGCAGGAACTCAACCGCGAAGCCAATACACTCGGCTCCAAGGCGTTCGATCCGCGCAGCACCACGGCGGCGGTCAACCTCAAGGTGTTGATCGAGCAGATGCGCGAACAAGTACAGAATATTGAGTAAGGCAACCTCCATGACCCACAGCACCGGCACCCTTTACATCATTTCCGCCCCCTCGGGCGCGGGCAAGAGCAGCCTGGTCAAGGCCCTGACCGACGCTGACGAGCAGATCCGCATCTCGGTTTCCCACACCACCCGCGCCATGCGCCCGGGTGAAGTGAACGGCGTGCACTATCACTTCGTCGAGCGTACCGAGTTCGTCAAGATGATCGAACACGGTGACTTCCTGGAGCGCGCCGAAGTGTTCGGCAACCTCTACGGCACCTCGCAAAGCCACCTGCAGCAGACGCTGGATGAAGGCCATGACCTGATTCTGGAAATCGACTGGCAGGGCGCCGAACAGGTACGCCAACTGATGCCCAAGGCGCGCTCGATCTTCATCCTGCCGCCCTCGCTTGAAGCCTTGCACCAGCGCCTGACCAACCGCGGCCAGGACAGTGACGAGATCATCGAAGGTCGCATGCGTGAAGCCGTCAGCGAAATGAGCCACTACGTCGACTACGACTACCTGATCATCAATGACGATTTTGCCCACGCGCTGGACGATTTGAAGGCGATTTTCCGCGCCAATCAGCTGCAGCAAAAGCGCCAACAGCAGCGTTTCGGCAAATTACTCGCCGAACTGCTCGGTTGATTGGTTCTTCCCAAAATGGCTGCAAGGGCTTTACATTGGCACTTGTAGCGGTTTTGCGAGGGCCTGAGAAAAATCAGCGCTTCCCTAAACGCTGGTGATTTTTTAAACTGCTCAGTCCGCTCGCCCAACCGGGCAGCGCGCATCTTGCATTCGCTCCGAGGAATACCATGGCCCGCGTAACCGTTGAAGACTGCCTAGAACACGTGGATAACCGCTTTGAGCTGGTCATGCTCTCTACCAAGCGTGCCCGTCAACTGGCCACTGGCGGCAAAGAGCCCCTGGTCCAGTGGGAAAACGACAAGCCTACCGTTGTGGCCCTGCGCGAAATCGCTGAAGGCCTGATGAGCTACGAGTTCATCGCCAACGCTGAAATCGTTGAAGACGAACCGCTGTTTGCAGCGTTCGAGGACGAGTCCAACGAGGCCGTCTAAGCCTATGCCTGGTCGACGTAGCACGGCGCGGGGTCACAGCCTTCGGCAGGAGTTCACACTTTGCCGAGCATAGACGCCCTCGCCGATCGCTTATCGGCCTACCTCGGCCCCGACCAGGTCAACCTGGTCCGCCGAGCGTATTTCTACGCCGAACAAGCCCACGACGGCCAACGCCGTCGTAGCGGTGAGGCGTATGTCACCCATCCTCTTGCGGTGGCAAATATTCTTGCCGACATGCACATGGACCATCAGAGCCTGATGGCTGCGATGCTGCATGACGTGATCGAAGACACCGGCATCGCCAAGGAAGCGCTCAGCGCGCAATTTGGCGAAACCGTGGCCGAACTGGTCGACGGGGTCAGCAAACTGACCCAGATGAATTTCGAGACCAAGGCCGAAGCCCAGGCGGAAAACTTCCAGAAGATGGCCATGGCCATGGCCCGCGATATCCGCGTAATCCTGGTCAAGCTGGCCGACCGGCTGCACAACATGCGCACGCTGGAAGTGCTCTCCGGCGAAAAACGCCGGCGCATCGCCAAGGAAACCCTGGAAATCTACGCGCCCATCGCCAACCGGCTGGGCATGCATGCCATTCGTATCGAGTTCGAAGACCTCGGCTTCAAGGCCATGCACCCGATGCGCTCGGCGCGCATCTACCAGGCGGTCAAACGCGCCCGGGGCAACCGCAAGGAAATCGTCAACAAGATCGAAGAGTCCCTGAGCCATTGCCTGGCGATCGACGAGATCGAAGGCGAAGTCAGCGGACGGCAGAAACACATCTACGGCATCTACAAGAAGATGCGCGGCAAGCGCCGGGCCTTCAACGAGATCATGGACGTGTATGCGTTCCGGATCATCGTCGACAAGGTCGATACCTGCTACCGCGTGCTGGGCGCTGTACATAATTTGTACAAACCCCTGCCCGGCCGCTTCAAGGATTACATCGCGATCCCCAAGGCCAACGGCTACCAGTCGCTGCACACCACGCTGTTCGGCATGCACGGCGTGCCGATCGAGATCCAGATCCGTACCCGCGAAATGGAAGAGATGGCCAACAACGGCATCGCCGCCCATTGGCTGTACAAGTCCAGCGGCGATGAGCAGCCAAAGGGCACCCACGCCCGCGCCCGCCAGTGGGTCAAGGGCGTGCTGGAAATGCAGCAACGTGCCGGCAACTCCCTGGAATTCATCGAAAGCGTGAAGATCGACCTGTTCCCGGACGAGGTCTACGTGTTCACGCCCAAAGGCCGCATCATGGAGCTGCCCAAAGGCTCCACAGCGGTCGACTTTGCCTATGCCGTGCACACCGACGTGGGCAACAGCTGCATTGCCTGTCGGATCAATCGTCGCCTCGCGCCGCTGTCCGAACCGCTGCAGAGCGGTTCCACGGTCGAGATCGTCAGTGCACCCGGCGCGCGCCCGAACCCGGCCTGGCTCAACTTCGTGGTCACCGGCAAGGCGCGCACGCACATCCGCCACGCCTTGAAACTGCAGCGCCGTTCCGAGTCCATCAGCCTGGGCGAACGCCTGCTGAACAAGGTCCTCAACGGTTTTGACAGCGCCCTGGACAAGATCCCGCAGGAGCGCGTGCAAGCGATGCTTCACGAGTACCGCCAGGAAACCATCGAAGACCTGCTGGAAGATATCGGCCTGGGCAACCGCATGGCCTACGTGGTTGCGCGCCGCCTGCTCGGCGAGGGCGAACAGTTGCCAAGCCCGGAAGGCCCGCTGGCAATTCGCGGCACCGAGGGCCTGGTGCTCAGCTACGCCAAATGCTGCACACCGATCCCGGGCGATCCGATTGTCGGCCACTTGTCGGCGGGCAAAGGCATGGTGGTGCACTTGGACAACTGCCGCAACATCACCGAAATCCGCCACAACCCGGAAAAATGTATCCAGCTTTCCTGGGCCAAGGATGTTACCGGCGAATTCAACGTCGAGCTGCGCGTGGAGCTGGAGCACCAGCGCGGCTTGATCGCCCTGCTGGCCAGCAGCGTCAACGCGGCCGACGGCAATATCGAGAAAATCAGCATGGACGAACGCGATGGGCGCATCAGCGTGGTCCAGCTGGTGGTCAGCGTGCACGACCGCGTGCACCTGGCCCGCGTGATCAAGAAGCTGCGCGCGCTGACCGGGGTGATTCGCATCACCCGCATGCGTGCATAACCCTGCCAACAAGCCATCGCCCATTACAAGGAGTCATTCATGACCAAGACAGTAATCACCAGCGACAAAGCCCCGGCCGCCATCGGTACTTATTCCCAGGCGATCAAGGCGGGCAACACCGTCTACATGTCCGGCCAGATCCCGCTGGACCCAAAGACCATGGAACTGGTGGAAGGCTTCGAAGCACAGACCGTACAGGTCTTCGAAAACCTCAAGTCCGTGGCTGAAGCGGCCGGCGGCTCGTTCAAGGACATCGTCAAGCTGAACATCTTCCTGACCGACCTGAGCCACTTCGCCAAGGTCAACGAGATCATGGGCAAGTACTTCGAACAGCCGTACCCGGCCCGCGCCGCCATCGGTGTTGCTGCCTTGCCAAAGGGCGCGCAGGTTGAAATGGACGCGATTCTGGTCATCGAGTAAAGACACCCGGCGCAGCTTCAATCGCTGCGCCGACTTTGTTTCAGAAGGATTTAGTCATGCGCAAAGCGCTTGTAGCCTCTTCGTTGCTCGCCCTGCTGCTCGGCGGCTGTGCCAGCAACCCTGCCAATCTGGATGTCAGCGGGACCTGGGTCAACCAGGCCGCCATCGATGCGGCAGCCAAGGGCGGCCCTTTGCGCGAAGCCTTGCAGACCTTTGGCCCGAACCTGGAATGGGAGGTCAATACCAAGGCCTTGCAGGCACGCTACTACAACGGTTTTGAAGTAGCGGAAGGCAAGTTGCTGACTGACAAGCCCGGCGCCTGGAGCGTGGAGTTCTACGGCAGCGCTGCCACCGAACTCAAGCGCAGAGGCAAAAAGCTGCTGCAGGTGGCCAACGACAATGAGCCTGAGCAACTGTTCATGCGCCCCAATGACCCGGCTCCAGAGGGCGCGCCACTGGGCGCCAACTTCGAACGGGCGCTGTATGCGGCCTACATGGGCGGGGACTGGAAGATCACCGACGGTGTCGGCAATGGCGCCACCGTACAGTTCCAGGCTGATGGCAAGATTGTCGGCCTGCCTGGTGTGGACCGCTATTCCCTGTGCCTGGCAGGCGATTGCGCCTCGATGAGCGGCGGTTATGACAGCATCTGGCTGCAACTGAACGGCGTGGGCAATCCGTGGATCTTTGCGCGCAAGGGCAAGCAACTGGAGATTTTCCAGGCGATCAACACGGCGCAAGCGGATGAAGTGCCGCAGTTCACGCCTGGCCCTCGCCAATGGTTGCTTGAAAAGTAATAACCGACCAGATACGCAGCTAAATGTGGGAGGGGGCTTGCCCTAATGCCGGTCTGTAGGAGCGAGCTTGCTCGCGAAAAACGTCAACGATAACGCGTGCTTTCTGAATGAACGCGGTGCCTGTGAGTTTTTCGCGAGCAAGCTCGCTCCTACAGATGGCGGTGTACGCTTAACTCTTTAATCGTATTCAGCCTTTTAAAATAGCGGCATACCCTTCCCGGTAAGTCGGATAGGTCGGTGCCCAACCCAGCGCCTTGGCCCGCGCATTACTGCATTGCTTGCTGCCCGCGCGCCGCACACTGGCGTCCTCGGACCACTCTGTCACGCCCAGATACTCACGCAACCAGCCCACCACTTCGGCCAAGGGTGCGGGCGCGTCGTCGACGCCGATATAGACCTTGTCCAGCGAACCGCCCTGCTCCACATGACGCAGCAAAAACGCCAGCAAACCCGCCGCGTCATCCGCGTGAATCCGGTTGCCATATAAAGGCGGGTCGATCGCCACGCGGTAACCCTGGCGAACCTGGGTCAACAGCCACTCACGGCCCGGGCCGTAAATGCCGGTCAATCGCACCACGCTTGCCGGGATGCCGCTGTTGAGCGCCACCTGCTCGGCTTCGAGCATGACCTGGCCGGAATAACCTTTGGCCCGGGTTTCAGAGGTTTCGTCGACCCACTCGCCATTCTGCTGCCCGTACACACTGCTGCTGGACACGAACAACAGATGCCTGGGCGCCTGGCCGTAATCCTGCAACCACTCCAGCACATGCTTCAAACCCTGCACATACGCTGCGCGATAGCCGGCCTCGTCGTGGTCAGTGGCTGCGGCGCAGTACACCAGGTAATCCACCCCGCCGATCGGCCAAGTCTCAGGGCAGTCTTTATTGAACAGGTCGCCGGCAATGCCGATAACGCCCTCGGGAAGGCGTGAAATATCGCGGCGCAGGCCATGGACCTCCCATCCTCCGGCCAGCAATTGGCTAGCCAGCCGACTACCCACATCACCGCAACCGACAATCACAACAGAAGGCGCAGACATCATAAAACTCCATTCTCAAAGGCCCAGATTAGCCGCGCGAGAGGATCAACGGCCAGTAAAAAGCGAAATAAAGTAACAGTGCCACTTTAGTTAACAAGAATTACTTGCAATAATAACCACCCATTTGTCCTCGGCCCACAGGGGTCTGGCAGGACGATCAACCCTTTATTTTCACTCAGGTCCGGCCAGCATGACACGTAATACAAACCCCGCTTCGCCAACCAAGCCTCACAGCCCATCCCGCGCCTGGCGTGCGATTGCTGCGATGCTGTTCAGCATACTGCTGGCGCCGACCGCCGCTTTCGCTGATGCCACCGCACCTGCCGCTCCAGCCGCTGCCGAGCAGAACGCCGCCACTCCGGCTGCTCCAGCCGCCGCGCCAACCGCCGACCAGGCCCCGGCTGCAGCACCTGCCGACGAAACCGGCGTAGTGCTGGAAGAAGACAACACCCTGGGCATGGCACACGACCTGTCCCCGTGGGGCATGTACCAGAACGCCGACCGGGTGGTGAAAGCCGTGATGATCGGCCTGGCCATCGCCTCCATCATTACCTGGACCATCTGGATCGCCAAAGGCTTCGAGCTGCTGGGCGCCAAGCGTCGCCTGCGCACTGAAATCGTCCACTTGAAAAAAGCCACCACCCTCAAGGAAGCGAGTGAAACCGCGACCAAGAAGGGCACCCTGGCCAATACCCTGGTGCACGACGCGCTGGAAGAAATGCGCCTGTCGGCCAACACCCGCGAAAAAGAAGGCATCAAGGAGCGTGTCAGCTTCCGCCTTGAGCGCCTGGTTGCCGCCTGCGGCCGTAACATGAGCAGCGGCACCGGCGTGCTGGCCACCATCGGTTCCACTGCGCCCTTCGTCGGCCTGTTCGGTACCGTGTGGGGCATCATGAACAGCTTCATCGGCATCGCCAAGACCCAGACCACCAACCTCGCCGTGGTCGCCCCCGGCATCGCCGAAGCCCTGCTGGCGACCGCCCTGGGCCTGGTTGCCGCGATTCCTGCGGTGGTGATCTACAACGTCTTCGCCCGTTCGATTGCCGGCTACAAGGCCCAGGTGTCGGATGCCTCGGCAGAAGTCCTGCTGCTGGTCAGCCGCGACCTCGATCACCTGCCTACCGAGCGCAGCTCGCAACCGCACATGGTGAAAGTGGGGTAATCGGCCATGGGCCTGCATTTGAATCAAGGCGACGACGAGCTCGTCGAGAACCACGAAATCAACGTCACACCGTTTATCGATGTGATGCTGGTGCTGCTGATCATCTTCATGGTGGCCGCACCGTTGGCCACCGTGGATATCAAGGTCGACCTTCCCGCCTCCAGCGCCAAGCCGGCGCCACGGCCGGAGAAGCCGATTTTCCTCAGCGTGAAAGCGGACCAACGTCTGTTCCTGGGTGAAGAAGAAGTCAAGGCTGAAACCCTGGGGCCGGTGCTCGACGCCAAGACCCAGGGCAAGAAAGACACGACGATCTTCTTCCAGGCCGACAAGGGCGTGGACTACGGCGACCTGATGAGCGTGATGGATGCCCTACGGGCAGCCGGCTACCTCAAGGTAGGCCTGGTCGGACTTGAGACGGCAGCCAAGAAATGATCACGACGCGCCACAAACTGACGCGTTATGGCACCAGCCTCGCAGTCGTGCTGGGCGTGCATGCCGTCGCGATCATCATCGCGCTCCAATGGTCCGCGCCCCAGGCGATCCAGTTGCCGCCGGCCGCGATGGTCATCGACCTGGCACCCTTGCCGGCGCCACCGCCGCCTCCGGCACCGCCCAAGGTCGTTGCGCCACCGCCACCACCGGTCGAGGAACTGCCTCTGCCGAAACTGGCCGAGGCGCCCAAGCCAACGATCCAGGTGCCCAAGCCGGTCAAGCCCAAGCCCAAGCCTCAACCGCCCAAGCCGGTGGAGAAGAAGCCCGAGCCGCCCAAGGAAAAACCTTCCGAGGAGCCACCGAGCGAAACCCCGCCGAGCAACGCGCCTGCGCAAAAATCAGCGCAGCCCGCCCCCGGCCCATCTGCACAACAGATGGCCGCCCAGGCATCCTGGCAAAGTACCCTGCTGGCACACCTGCAGAAGTACAAGAAGTACCCGCCGGGCGCGCAGCAGCGTGGCAAGGAAGGCATGAACCGCCTGCGCTTCGTGGTTGATGGCGAAGGCAATGTGCTGTCCTATGAGTTGGAAGGCCGCTCCGGCAACGCCGACCTGGACCGCGCGACGCTGGACATGATCCGCAAGGCTCAACCCTTGCCCAAACCGCCAGCCGACCTGTTGAAAAACGGCAGTGTGGAACTCGTCGCACCGTTTGTTTACAACATCGACAAGCGGCGCCGCTAGCCGGGCAATGTGGGAGGGGCCCGTTCCCTCCCACATTCGCTTGCTCGCTTCAGCAAAATTCCCGCCACTCCACGCTCAATCCCCAGCAAAGTTCTGATAACGTGCGTCTATCGATTGCAGCCGGTATGCTTGGCCCGCAACTTCATGGACGCCCGCTATGACTCTTACAGAATTACGCTACATCGTGACCCTCGCCCAGGAACAGCATTTCGGCCACGCGGCCGAGCGCTGCCACGTCAGCCAGCCGACGCTGTCGGTGGGCGTGAAAAAGCTTGAAGACGAACTCGGTGTACTGATTTTCGAGCGCAGCAAAAGCGCCGTGCGCCTCACCCCCGTGGGCGAAGGCATCGTTGCCCAGGCCCAGAAAGTGCTGGAGCAGGCGCAAAGCATTCGCGAACTGGCCCAGGCCGGCAAGAACCAGCTGACCGCACCGCTCAAGGTCGGCGCCATTTACACCGTCGGCCCCTACCTGTTCCCGCACCTGATCCCGCAACTGCACCGCGTTGCGCCGCAGATGCCGCTGTATATCGAAGAAAACTTCACCCACGTCCTGCGCGACAAACTGCGCAACGGCGAGCTGGACGCGATCATCATCGCCCTGCCGTTCAATGAGGCGGATGTGCTGACGCTGCCGCTCTACGATGAGCCGTTCTATGTCCTGATGCCGGCCTCCCACCCGTGGACCAAAAAGGACAGCATCGACGCCGGTCTGCTCAACGACAAGAGCCTGCTGCTGCTCGGTGAAGGCCACTGCTTCCGCGACCAGGTCCTGGAAGCCTGCCCGACCCTGACCAAGGGCAACGACGGCGCCAAGCACACCACGGTGGAATCCAGTTCCCTGGAAACCATTCGCCATATGGTCGCTTCCGGCCTGGGCATTTCGATCCTGCCGTTGTCGGCGGTCGACAGCCATCACTACGCCCCCGGCGTGATCGAAGTACGCCCACTCACGCCACCGGTGCCCTTCCGCACCGTGGCCATCGCCTGGCGCGCCAGCTTCCCGCGCCCCAAGGCGATTGAGATCCTCGCCGACTCGATCCGCCTGTGCTCGGTGGCCAAACCGCCTGCTGCGAGCTAAGTAACGGTATGACAGAGCTGTCGCAGGTGCCGGTGACGGCACTCAAGGGTGTCGGTGAAGCCATGGCCGAGAAACTGGCCAAGGTCGGCCTGGAAAACCTTCAGGACGTGCTGTTCCACTTGCCGCTGCGCTACCAGGATCGCACCCGGGTCGTGCCCATCGGCCATTTGCGCCCCGGCCAGGACGCAGTGATCGAAGGCACCGTCAGCGGCGCCGACGTGGTCATGGGCAAGCGCCGCAGCCTGGTGGTGCGCCTGCAGGACGGTACCGGCGGCCTGAGCCTGCGCTTTTATCACTTCAGCAATGCGCAGAAAGAAGGCCTCAAGCGCGGCACCCGCGTGCGCTGCTACGGCGAAGCGCGTCCGGGGGCCTCGGGCCTGGAGATCTACCACCCGGAGTACCGCGCCATAACCGGCGACGAACCGCCGCCGGTGGACACCACTCTCACGCCTATCTACCCGCTGACCGAAGGCCTCACCCAGCAACGCCTGCGTCAGTTGTGCATGCAGACCCTGACGATGCTCGGCCCGCAAAGCCTGCCCGACTGGCTGCCGCTGGAACTGGCGCGCGACTATCAACTGGCACCGCTGGCCGATGCGATTCGCTACCTGCACCACCCGCCGGCCGACGCCGATGTCGACGAACTCGCCCTCGGCCATCACTGGGCGCAGCATCGCCTGGCCTTCGAAGAATTGCTGACCCATCAACTGTCCCAGCAGCGCCTGCGCGAAAGCATGCGCTCGCTGCGCGCTCCGGCGATGCCCAAGGCCACGCGCCTGCCCGCGCAATACCTGGCCAACCTGGGCTTTGCCCCGACCGGCGCCCAGCAACGCGTCGGCAACGAGATTGCCTACGACCTCAGCCAGCAGGAACCCATGCTGCGCCTGATCCAGGGCGATGTAGGCGCGGGCAAGACCGTGGTCGCCGCCCTCGCCGCCTTGCAGGCCCTGGAAGCCGGTTATCAGGTCGCGCTGATGGCACCGACGGAAATTCTCGCTGAACAGCACTTCATCACCTTCAAACGCTGGCTCGAGCCGCTGGGACTGGAAGTCGCGTGGCTGGCCGGCAAGCTCAAGGGCAAGAACCGCGCAGCCTCCCTCGAGCAAATCGCCGCTGGCGCGCCCATGGTGGTGGGCACCCATGCACTGTTCCAGGACGAAGTGCAGTTCAAGAACCTGGCGCTGGTGATCATCGACGAACAGCACCGCTTCGGCGTGCAACAGCGCCTGGCCCTGCGCCAGAAAGGCGTGGGCGGGCGCATGAACCCGCACCAATTGATCATGACCGCCACGCCGATCCCACGCACACTGGCCATGAGCGCCTACGCCGACCTCGACACCTCGATCCTCGACGAACTGCCGCCCGGCCGCACGCCGGTCAACACCGTGCTGGTCACCGACACGCGGCGCGTCGAAGTGATCGAGCGGGTGCGCGGCGCCTGCGCCGAAGGCCGCCAGGCGTACTGGGTGTGTACGCTGATCGAAGAGTCCGAAGAGCTGACCTGCCAGGCCGCCGAAACCACCTATGAAGACCTCACCAGCGCCCTGGGCGAACTCAAGGTGGGGTTGATCCATGGCCGGATGAAACCGGCCGAAAAAGCTGCGGTGATGGCCGAGTTCAAGGCCGGCAACCTGCAATTGCTGGTGGCCACCACTGTGATCGAAGTGGGTGTGGACGTGCCAAACGCCAGCCTGATGATCATTGAAAACCCCGAGCGCCTGGGCCTGGCGCAACTGCACCAGCTGCGCGGCCGCGTCGGTCGAGGCAGTGCCGCCAGCCATTGCGTGCTGCTGTATCACCCGCCGCTGTCGCAGATCGGCCGCCAACGGCTGGGCATCATGCGCGAAACCAACGACGGTTTTGTCATTGCCGAAAAAGACCTCGAGTTGCGCGGTCCTGGTGAAATGCTCGGCACCCGCCAGACCGGCCTGTTGCAATTCAAGGTCGCCGACCTGATGCGCGACGCCGACCTGCTGCCCGCCGTGCGCGACGCAGCGCAAGCCCTGCTGGAGCGCTGGCCGGAGCATGTCAGCCCGTTGCTCAACCGCTGGCTGCGACACGGGCAGCAATACGGCCAGGTCTGACGCGCCTCCCCCTGTAGGAGCGAGCTTGCTCGCGAAAACCACCCTGACGACGCGGTCATCCAGAATGCCAGCGTTATCGTTAACGATTTTCGCGAGCAAGCTCGCTCCTACAAGGGCCGCGCACCCGATCACAAACCGAAGTTAGTCAACCAACAGGTGTAACAAGCTGGTTATACTTCGGTGACTGTACGAAATTGGATCAGGCCATGTCAGAAGTCGCCCTCGCTACAGCCCCACTGACCGCCCCGCCGGTCATTCGGGCGCTGCTCGCAAAGCTCGCCATTCCCTACACGGAAGTCATCGAACAGCCTGGCCTGAACCCTGCGCGAAAGGTCCAAGCGGTACTGCTCGAAGATGCTGTGGGCGAACTCATGGTGCTGTTCCCCCAGAGCCAGTTGCTCGACCTCAACCGCCTTACCGAACTCACCGGGCGCCGGCTTACCGCCGTGGCACCGGAGCGCGTTGAGCGCATATTGGGCAAACATGAACTGAACCTGCTGCCTGGCCTGCCGCCACTCACCAGTTCGCCTTGCCTGTATGAAGGCAGCCTGCTCAACGAGCCGAGCCTGTTGGTGCATTCGGGCGAAGCCGGGTTGCTGCTGGAAATCGCCAGCGAGCACTTCAAGACCATGCTGACCAAAGCCAGCGCCGCGCAGTTCGGCGAGCCGCTGAGCAAGATTCGCCCCAACCTCGACCGCCCCAATGATGACCGCGAGGAAATCACCCAGGCGATGCAGGCCTTCACCGCCCGCCGTATTCAGCAACGCCTGGAAGCGACCATCGAGATCCCGCCGCTGGCCGATACCGCGCAGAAGATCATCAAACTGCGCGTCGACCCCAACGCCACCATCGATGACATCACCGGCGTAGTTGAAACCGACCCGGCCCTGGCCGCCCAGGTGGTGAGCTGGGCAGCGTCACCCTACTACGCTTCGCCGGGCAAGATCCGCTCGGTGGAAGACGCCATCGTGCGGGTGCTGGGCTTCGATCTGGTGATCAACCTGGCGCTGGGCCTGGCCCTGGGTAAAACCCTGAGCCTGCCCAAGGACCGTCCGCACCAGTCCACGCCGTACTGGCACCAGTCGATCTACACCGCCGCCGTGATTGAAGGCCTGACCCGTGCCATGCCCCGCGCCCAGCGCCCCGAAGCCGGCCTGACCTACCTCGCCGGCCTGCTGCATAACTTCGGCTACCTGCTGCTGGCCCACGTATTCCCGCCACACTTCTCGCTGATCTGCCGCCACCTGGAGGTCAACCCGCATGTGTGCCACAGCTATGTCGAGCAACACCTGCTCGGTATCAGCCGCGAACAGATCGGTGCGTGGTTGATGCGCTACTGGGACATGCCGGACGAGCTGTCCACCGCCCTGCGCTTCCAGCACGACCCCACCTATGACGGGCAGTACGCTGAATACCCGAACCTGGTATGCCTGGCCGTGCGCCTGTTGCGTAGCCGGGGGATTGGGTCCGGGCCGGATGAGGCGATTCCGGATGCGCTGCTTGAGCGCCTGGGCTTGAGCCGTGAGAAGGCTGAGGAAGTGGTGGGCAAGGTGCTGGATGCCGAGGTGCTGCTCCGCGAACTGGCCTCCCAGTTCAGTCAGGGCTGAATCGGTAGCCTGTAAAACTGCTATCGGGGGCAAGCCCCCTCCCACATTTGATCGCGTTCCGGCCTTGGAATATGGCCGTTTGTGGGAGGGGGCTTGCCCCCGATGAATCCAACTCGGCCTCCCTGAAAGCCTACTTCTTTTTCTTCAGCTGGGCTGGCGCAAAGCCAAACAACTGTCCGTTCGGCCAGGTATTGGGAAAAACAGAAACGTCTTACAAGGCGTTGAGGTTGCCCCTAGGACACTCAATCCCTAGTCTCCGTACACCGCTGCACACGCAGCGGTCGGGCGTCGCGGCCCGTATTTCTTCAGACGCCAAAGCGTCATCGTGTCCTTTCAGTTGACGCTTTTTTGTCGTCTACTGTGCGGCGCTATGGCGGCTGTGCGCGGGATACCTTCGGGTATGCCGATGTTCTGGAGAGTCGGTCCGCGAACCTGCGTACAGCTGCCACCCCCATCGCGTCGCGGCGATCAATGGCAGCTCCTTTAATATCTCCGGAGTTTCACCATGATCAAACCCACCCCAAATCCCCCCATGCGGCTATTTACCGTGGCCGATGGAATCAGCACTGAAGATCTGTTGGTCAACCTCAGCGAAACACTCGCCTCGGCCAATGCGCTGAGTTGCGACCTGGCCTTTGACCTTGAAGGACCGAAACGAGAGGAACTGCTGGGCGTTACGCAGTTAATCGAACTGGCACAGTTGCTGGCTGATCGAGTAGTCACGGTCTCGGGGCAAGCTGAACTGGCCTAATTGATCGAGTTCTGAGAGCGGACGCGGAGCGTCCAAAGCGGCGTTCCCACGCAGAGCGTGGGAACGATCAGGCCTACTTCTTTTTCTTCGGCTTCAAATACTTGGTCAACCCCTGGAACCAGATCACCAGCGCCGGGTTGCCCTTGATCTGGATCGACTTGTCCTGAATCCCTGTCATGAACGCCAGTTGCTTGTTCTTCGCCTGCATCGTGGCGAAGCCGTAGGCGGCATCCTTGAACGCAATCGCGAACGCCGGCGTCGGGTGTACGCCCGAGTGGCTGGTGATGCGCTGGTCTTTGACGATGAAGTGACGGGCAACCTTGCCGTCGAGGGTCTGCAACTGGAAGGCCAGGTCTTTGTCACCCAGCTGCTGCTGAAAGGCGGGATTGGTGCGGCTGGCTTTGCCCATCATCAGGCCCAGCACCCACAGGAGAAGACGAAATTTCATGCACACGGCCTCGGTGTAATTATTGAGTGGCCGCAGCAGTGTAACGATTTGCAAAGAGAACGCCACCGATCTCGCGCTTTAGCGGGAGATCGGTTGGCGTTTAACGCTTATAGCAACATGTTGCTTAAACGTTAGGGCAAGGCACCGGCGCCCAGTCGGCCAGGTTTGGATCGCGGCAGCTGCCTTCGAGCTGAGCCTTGCCGGCGCTGGCGACCTGCTTGCTTTCAGCTTGCTTGGCCTGCACGGTCTGGATGCTCTTCTCGGTCGTCACCGCTTCTTTTGGCACCACTGGCAGCACTTTCTTTTTCGGCGGCTTGACGACTTTCTTGCCTTTGGCCGGCGGCGCGACCGGTGTGGTGTCGGCAGTGGCGACGGTGACCACGTCGTTACGCTGCACACCCACTTGCTGCAGGTCTTTCTCGTAGGCCTGGGTGTAGTTGTTCAGGTCTTCGCTGGCTTTGCCGTTGACCGCAACGATCAGGTCGTTGGATTCCTTCAAGCCTGCCACGATTTCCGCCAGGCGCTTGCGGCCTTCGGTGTCGTTGACGGCCTTGGCCTTGCGGTCTGCCACCAGCTTGGTGAATGCGCTCTGGTAGCACTGCTGCGAAGCCTTGGCATAGGCAGTGCTGCGGTCGATGTCGGAGGCGCTTTTGTTGAAGTCGGTGGAGTAGGAAGCGATGCGCTGGTTGTCATCGGCGATCTGCTTCTGACGCTCGGTGTAGTAGCCCGCCGCGCCGCCCGCCAGGGCACCGCCCGCTGCGCCGATAGCCGCGTTACGGCCGCGCTTTTCCTTGTCGCCGGTCAGGGCGCCGAGCAATGCACCGCCTGCCGCGCCGATCGCGGCACCGGTCACGACCGACTTGGTCATGTTCGAGTCGGTGGCGCGCAGGTGCTGCACCGGCTCGTAGCAGTTCGGGTAGTACTCGACCTTGGTGCTCGACGCGACCTTGGACGCAGGCGACGTAGCGCAACCGGTCAGCACGGTGCTGAAACCGGCCGCGATCAGCAGCAGGTGACGCTTGGAAACCGACTTACGGGAAAAAAGCATAGGTGTGATCTCTATTAAGTTTGACTTGCCCAGCACGGCCCACCGCCGTCTGAGTCCCTTCCAAGCTCGCCGGACAGCCAACGATCAAGACCGCTGACCGCTTGCTGCGAGCAATTCCTTCAAGATCGTTGCCGGGTCGGCCCGCTGTTGCTTGCGGTAGTTGCCGACATGGCGAACGAACAGTGTTGCGCGCGTCACCAGGCTCTTGCCGAGCACCGGCTTGCGATCCAACTCTTCCTTGATCCGTTGAAACTGGGCCTGGATCACCGCATCGGTGTAGCGCGTGCCGGTGGCCAGGTTGTCGATATAAATCGCCACTGCGCCATCCAGCGCGCTGCGCCCATTGGTAATGGCCATGTCAAATAACTGCGCGCTGGCCGTGTCCTTGTTATCCACAGCCTGCTGGCGGCTTTTCTGCAGGTTGGCCAGGCGGATGTTGTAGTTGCTGATGGTCTCGGCCACCAAGGCAGCGGACTGGATCAGGTTGCCCGCCGCCTCTTCGCGCTGCTGGGCGATCAGCGACACGTTGCGCTTGAGTTCTTCGTTGACCAGCCCGAGTTCGGCTTGCAGCTTGGGATCGACGCTGGCGGCGATGATGCTGTCCAGGCGCTTGGTCGGGTCCTGGGCGTCGTCGATGGCGTCGGTCAGCGAGGCGAGGCGACCTTCTTTCTGCCACTGGGCGAACAGTTCCTTGTAGCGCGAACGCGGCGCCGACAGCGCGCCAATCGCCACGCGAAACCCGGTGGTCTCGTTGCTTTGCTCGGTGCCGTCGGCGGCAAACAGCGGGTATTCGCGGCGCATGCCGGTGAACAACGTGCCTTCGCCCTCCAGGTAATTGCCGCCCTTGACCACGAAGCCGCCATAGGTGCCCTGGCGGCGCCCGGCGTGCACCAGCTGGAAGGATTCCTGGACCATTTCCGCAGCGTTGCCGATCACGTCGAACATACCGATCGGGTTGGGCAATTTAGTGCCGATGGGCATCAACCGCGCGGCCTGCCCGGTGCCACCGGCGACCTGGTTGAACACGGCGTAATCGCCCAGTGGCCCGTCGCTTTCGCTGCCCTCGACGCGGCGTGGAAACAGGCGCCCTTCCAAATCCTGGCGACTCACCGCCTGGCCACCGCGTGCGGCGTACTCCCACTCCACTTCGGTGGGCAGGCGCACAAAGCCCAGGCCGCCATCGTCGGCCGAGGCGCCACGGCCGCTCACCGGCAGCAACTCGCGGTGGTATTTCATCAGCCAGGCGCTGTACACCGCCGAGAAACGCTCGGCCTCGAAACGCGATAATTTCACTTTGGGCAGACGCCCGGCCATGCCCTCAGGCGCATCGCAGGCCGGAGCCGGCTCGCCGCTGGCCAGGGACTGCGCCTGGGACATTACCTGGGCGTACTGGCGGGCCGTCACTTCGTACTTGCCGATGAAGTAGAGCATCGGCTTGAGCGGGGTTTTGG
The DNA here is from genome assembly GCF_900004715.1 of Pseudomonas sp. 24 E 13. NCBI lineage: Bacteria > Pseudomonadati > Pseudomonadota > Gammaproteobacteria > Pseudomonadales > Pseudomonadaceae > Pseudomonas > Pseudomonas sp. 24 E 13. Next base: position 1,567 of record NZ_CVTO01000153.1, on the reverse strand, counting down.
CGTCGGTCTTCGGCATCAGCGGCGCGATGACCTTGTTCCAGTCTTTCGGCAGATCCTTGAGGGTGAACTGGCCGTTGATGAAGTCGCGCCGGTAACCGGAGATAAACGACTGCTGGTAGCCCGCCTCGCCTTCGGCAAAGGGATAGCCGAGGCTGACCTCGCGGTCGTCCAGGGTGCCCTGGGCCAACACATAGGCGTAGCGGAACACCATCTGGCCTTCGCACGGCAGCGGCAGGCTCACGTCGTCCGGCAACGGCTTGGGGTTGTCGAGCTTGTCGCTTGCCTCATCGGCCCAGGCCAGCGAGGCCAGGCTCAGCGCCACACAGGCGCCCAGTAACTTAAACATCTCTGATTCCTTCAGAAGCCTGGATACGCGCCACTCGCCAACCCCCACACGCCGCCGCCACGGCGCTGACGCCGAGCGCGGCAGCCAGGGCCAGGCCGTAGTGACGCGCCAACAGATGACTGGCGTATTCGCCCGGCACCTGCACGAATAATCGGTTCAAACCCGCCTCGGCCAGGCCATACAACCCGGCACTGAGCACCGCGGCAACACTCGCGCTGTACAGCGCCTGCAGCACCACGAACAGCAACAACGCGGCGGTGGAAAACCCCAGCAGGCGCAACACTGACAACTCCCGACGCTTGCGCGCCACCGCCGCCAACGCGCCGGCGAAGGTCGCCGCAAACGCACCGGCCAAGGCCAACCCGCAGATGATCCAGAAGACCACCGACAGGTTACGACTCAACGACTGCACCTGGGCGATGGTCTGCGCCTGGGTCGACACCAGCAGATTCTGCCCGGCGAAATACAGGCGCAGCGGTTCCACGTCGGTGAGTCCGCGCGCATACAAGCGAAACGCCGGGTACACACGCTGCTCGCCCACCGCCACGGTGTCACCCGCCCACCCCAGCGCCGGCACGGCGCGGCCATCGCGATAATCTTCCACCGCCTCCAGCAACACCAGGTCCGCAAACAGCCCGTCACGGGCAAAGGCCTCCAACGGCAATACCGCGCGCACCTGCACCCGCGTCCGCTGGGCCTCGACGCGCCCCGCCAGCTGCCGCGCAAAGCGCGTCTCCAGCCAGTCGCCGGGCCGCGCCGCGAGCTTCTCGGCGGCGGTATGACTGAGCACGATCTGGTCCAGGCCCTCAGGGATCGGCAAGCCGGCCAGCAGCGGGTCACCCGGCGCGGTCGGCAGCATTTCCAAAACCAGGGCACCCACTTGCGCGGTCGCCGCAATCTGCCGCGTACGCGGTATGGCAAACGCCACATCGCTACGCCGGCCAAGCTGCTCGACGAAAGCGCTGCTGAATCGACCGCCGCCCAACGGAATAATTTCACGGGTCGCGGGGTCGGTCTCCAGGCGTTGGGTCAAACTGCCAACCAGTCCAAATTTCAGGCCAAATAACACCAGCAACGGCGCGATGACTGCCACCAGCGCCAGCACCGAGCAGGCCGACAGCCACGCATCGTCGCGGTAGTCCTGCCAGGCAAGGGACGCCACCAGGCCGATGCGCATCAGCAGGCCTCCCCGAGCGTGGCGGTGACACCGCCGTCGGCATC
>NZ_CVTO01000029.1:0-22447 GCF_900004715.1 Pseudomonas sp. 24 E 13 | reverse complement strand
AAGCCCCCTCCCACATTTGATCCTCAGTGTGTTCAGGATTCGGGTTCTAACTGCCCGCCAGGCAACTTGGGGTGGCCGCGACCAGCGCATCAATGGCGCACCGTGTCTTGGCCGGCATGTGCGGCGCCGTCGGCCAGATCACGTGGATGGGGGCCGGCTGCTCGCGATAGTCGGGCAGTACCGCCTCCAGTTGCCCGCGTAGCGCGTAGTGGGCAATCAACCAACTCGGTAACCAGGCCAGGCCCACGCCTGCAATCGTCGCATCGGCCACAGCCTGGAGGTCGTCCAACACCAGGGGCGTGACCAGCCGCGAGCGATGGACGTTATTGCTGCGGTAAGCAATGCCGCGATGAGCCGCCAATTCCTCGATATGTTCAATTCGCCCCCTGCGTTGCAGATACGCCGGTGACGCCGCCAGGCCCATGACCTGCTCCCCCAGACGCCGCGCACTCAGGCGGTCGGTATCCGGCAACGGGCCGATACGCACGGCAATATCGAAGCCTTCCTGCGCCAGATCGATCATGCGGTCGGAGAAGCAAATGTCGATCTCAAGGTCCGGATAACGCTCCATCAAGCCCCACAGGGCAGGCGCGGCATAGTGGTGACCAAACGCCAGCGGCAAACTCGCGCGCAAGCGTCCGCGTGGCTGCTGACGGCCGCTTTCCAGCACGGACTCGGCCGCCTCCAGCTCCGCCAGCGCGCGCAGACAGTGCTCGTAGTAGGCCTGCCCATCCTCGGTCAGACGCTGGCGGCGCGTGGAGCGTTGCAACAGGCAGGTGCCCAGGCGCGCTTCAAGCCGCGCCAGGCCCTTGCCCACCGCCGAGCGCGTGAGGTTCAGCCGCTCGGCGGCCGCGCTCAGGCTGCCGCTCTCGACGATTTGCAGAAACAGCTCGACACCATCGAAACGTGGGGTAGACATCGTAGATTGTCGCCTTTGACTCCCCTATCAAGGGAAAAGTTATCGCAAATAAAGAACCCAATTCCCGAGAGAATAATCCCTCCCTCTCTCTTAAGGAACTGCGTATGCCACCCGCCGCCGCTCTATCGGCCTTAAGCCCCGCGCATACCACCAGAAACGGCCTGGCGCTCACCGCCGTGTGCCTGGTGGCCCTGATGTTCGGCCTGGAAATCTCCAGCGTACCGGTCATCCTGCCCACCCTTGAACGCGAATTGGGCACAGGATTTCAAGACGCCCAGTGGATCATGAACGCCTACACCCTGGCCTGCACCAGCGTACTGATGGCAGCGGGCACCCTGGCCGATCGCTTTGGCCGTCGACGCGTGCTGGTACTGTGCCTGTGGCTGTTCGGCCTGGCTTCACTGGCTTGCGGGCTGGCCACCGACGCGACCATGCTGATCGTGGCGCGCTTCGTCCAGGGCATCGGCGGCGGCGCGATGATGATCTGCCAGTTCGCGATTTTGTCGCACTTGTTTCGTGAACCGGCCGCACGTGCCCGGGCCTTCGCGATCTGGGGCGTGATTGCCGGCGTGGGCCTGGGGTTCGGGCCGATGGTCGGTGCGCTGATCCTGGCAGTCGCCGATTGGCGCTGGGTCTTTCTCGCCCACGTACCGCTCAGCCTGTTCACCCTGGTGCTGTTGCGCATCAGCGTGCAGGAGTCCCGCGACCCGGCCAGCCATCGCCTGGACATTGCCGGCATGCTGACCTTGACGCTGGCGGTGTTCGCCCTGGTCTACTTCATCACCCAGGGCACCGAGCACGGCTTCGCCACACCGGCCATGCTCGGCTGGGCGGGCCTGGCGCTGGTGGCGTTGTTGCTGTTCGTCGTGGTTGAAAAGCGCAGTGCCCATCCGATGTTCGATTTCTCGGTGTTCCGTATCCGGCGCTTCAACGGGGCGCTGATGGGCTCGATCGGCATGAACTTCAGCTTCTGGCCGTTCATGATCTACCTGCCGCTGTATTTCCAGGCGGGCCTGGGCTACGACACCCTGACCACCGGCGGCGCCCTGCTCGCCTACACCTTGCCAACCTTACTGGTGCCGCCCCTGGCCGAACGCCTGGCCCTGCGCTACGGCGCCGAACGCATCATCCCGCTGGGCCTGGCAACCATGGGCGCGGGGTTTCTGGCGATGTTCGTGGCCAATGTCGCCGCACAGCCGCACAGCCTGCTGATACTGTTCGGTTGCGTGATGGCCGGCACTGGCCTGGCGCTGACCAACTCGCCAACCACCAACACCACCACCGGCGCCGTCTCGGCTGATCGCGCAGGCATGGCCTCGGGCATCGACTTCAGCGCCCGGCTGATCACCCTGGCGCTCAATATCGCGCTGATGGGCCTGGTGCTGTTGCTGGGGATCAGCCATCACCTGGCCGATGTACTGCCGCCGGGCACGGCAATGGAATGGCCGGCCCTCAGCCAGCACCTTGCGGCGGGCAAGCTGGATGCGCCGGGATTGGCGCTCAACGAGGCCCGGGCGGCTCTGCGCAACGGTGCCGGTTGGGCCATGCTCTTTGCAGGCCTGGGTGCGTGCGGGCTGGCGCTGCTCAGCGGGTATTTCTTCAAACAGCGCCGTTAAACGAAAACGGGCCTGCATGCGCAGGCCCGTCTTCAATGGGGAGTCAAAAAACTATCAGCCGTTGAATACGGCCCGTTCTTTTTCCAGAAACTCCTGTTCAAGCTCATCTTCATTGACTTTGGTGGTCGGCTGGTTTTTACCGGCAGCGCGGGGCTTGCCTTGCAGTTTGCCGAACAGATGTTCCAGCGCATGGTCGAGCTTGGTGGCCGCGCCATCGATCGCTTGCTCCAGCGTATCGGCCTTGTGCAGCACCGAAAGCGGTTGGTGGCCTTTTGGCCGGGCCTCGAGGCGGCAACTTAAATCGTGGGGACCGGGCTTGTCGCCGTTCTCATCCCGCAGGTAGACCTCCACACGGGTCAGGTCTTCTTCATAACGTTCGAGCGTGCTCTCAATGGTGGTACGTACCCACTCCTCCAGTCGGATGCTGCTTTCAATATGGTTATCGCTATTGACTTGGATTTGCATAGTTCTTCCCTTATTTCAGCTAGCTCGCCAGAGATCACAAACTGCAACACCGGGGTGGTGAAACCATGACCTCTTGGTTACACAATTGAGCACCTGCTGAAACATTTCAACCCCTTTGCAAAGATAAATCCTACATTACAAATTAACCCTGACGACGAGCAAGAACGCTGGTAGGGTGGGGAGTTAGTTACAACTTCTTACCTCCTATTTTCCTCACAATGGCGCCGCTCCCAACGGGTGCAACGCGCGAAAAACCCCCGCTTCTTCCACCAGCCAGTCGTGCACCGCCCGCACGCCGGGGTGACTCAATGCACCCGGCGCATACAGCAGCACGTAGCGTTTATGGTTGGGCACGGCCAGGCCAAACGGCACGATCAGGGTCCCTCGTTCCAGCTCATCATTGAGCAAGGTGCGCCGCGCAATGGCCACGCCCATGCCGGCAATGGCGGCTTCGATGGTCAGATGATTGCGGTTGAAGGTGTGCCCGCGACGCACATCGGCATCGCGGTAACCGATTTCATTCAGGTAGAACTCCCACTCGGCATACTCATAGCTCCCACGCCAAGCGGTGATGTCGTGCAACAGCGGAAAGTGGGCAAGGTCGGCCGGGCCATGCAGTGGCGGCCGGCCACGCAACAGGCTGGGGGCGCACACCGGAAATATCTGCTCATCCAACAGGGCTGTGGATAACAATCCGGGATAGCTGCCGTCGTTCAGGTCGATGGCCAGGTCGAAGTCGCCCTCGTGCAGCGCGACGCTGCTGTCTTCGGCAACCATGCGCAACTGAATGTCCGGAAAGCGCTGCTGCAAGCGTGGCAGGCGCGGGGTCAGCCACTTGCCGAGAAACGACGGAATCGAGCGCAGGCGCAAGGTGCCGCTGATCATCCCGGCGTCCAGACGCTGCAATTCGGCGTCGATGCTGCCATAGGCCTCCCCTACCACCGCCGCCAGGCGCTGCCCTTCGGCGCTCAGCTCCACACCCCGAGCACGGCGGTGAAACAGTCTGAAGCCCAGGCGCTCTTCCAACTGACGGATCTGCTGGCTCACCGCGCCCGGCGTGATGTGCAGCTCTTCGGCGCAGCGGGTGAACGAAAGGTGCCGCGCAGCACAGGAAAAGACATGCAGCCAGGAATAGGTCTGGCCATGAAGGGGCCGGGTCATAGCGTTTAGTCCTGCTAAAGGGTGTCTTAGGATAATTCGTTGGTCAGTGCCAATCCAGAGGCCCAGTATCGCTCCAACTGCGCCTGCTCTACAAAACATGGCAGCGACTTCCACTCCATTGCTTGTAAGGCTTTAGCATGGCTATCAGCGTTTTCGATCTATTCAAGGTGGGCATCGGCCCGTCCAGCTCCCATACCGTCGGGCCGATGCGGGCTGCCGCGACCTTTGCCCAGGCACTGGCCGACCAGCAGTTGCTCAGCCAAACCCGGCGCGTCGAAGTGCGCTTGTACGGTTCGCTGTCTGCCACCGGTGTCGGCCACGCCACTGACCGCGCCTGTGTGATGGGCTTGATGGGCGAATGGCCGGATCAGGTCGACCCCACCTCGATCAACGCGCGCATCCAGCAACTGCGCGAGTCCGGCCAGTTGTTACTCGCCGGCCAACAGGCCATTGCATTCGACTGGCACACCGACCTGCTGCTGCTCGACGAAAGCCTGCCCTACCACCCCAACGCCATGTCCCTGCACGCATACGGCGACGGCGGCCTGTTGAGCGAGCAAACCTACTATTCGGTGGGCGGTGGTTTCATCATCGAAGCTGCCGAAGCCGCATCGGGCATTGCGCCGACCAGCGACGTTGAATTGCCCTACGACTTTTCCAGCGCCGCTGAACTGCTGGCCTTGTGCAACAAGCACGGCCTGCGGGTTTCGGAATTGATGATGGCCAACGAACGCGCCTGGCGCAGCGACGAAGCCATCCGCAGCGGCCTGCTGCATATCTGGTCGGTGATGCGCGCGTGCGTGGAACAGGGCCTGCGCGATGAAGGCATTCTGCCCGGTGGTTTGGACGTCCCGCGTCGTGCGGCGAAATTGCACCGCAGCCTGCTGGAAATCGGCAAGCCCAATGTCATCACGTCAACCTTGTCGGCCATGGAGTGGGTCAACCTGTTCGCCCTCGCCGTTAACGAAGAAAACGCCGCCGGCGGGCGCATGGTCACCGCGCCGACCAATGGCGCGGCGGGAATCATTCCTGCCGTGCTGCATTACTACATGAAATTCAATGCCGACGCGTCTGACGACGACGTGGTCAATTTCTTCCTGGCCGCTGCCGCCGTCGGCATCCTCTGTAAGAAGAACGCCTCGATCTCCGGCGCCGAAGTCGGCTGCCAGGGCGAAGTGGGCTCGGCCTGCGCCATGGCCGCCGCCGGGCTGGCGGATATCCTTGGCGCCACCCCCGAACAGTTGGAAAACGCCGCCGAAATCGGCCTGGAACACAACCTCGGCCTGACCTGCGACCCCGTCGGCGGCCTGGTGCAGGTGCCGTGCATCGAGCGCAACGCCATCGCGGCCGTCAAGGCGATCAACGCCACCCAAATGGCCCTGCGCGGCGACGGCAAGCACTTCATTTCCCTCGATCGGGTGATCCGCACCATGCGCGATACCGGCGCCGATATGCATGACAAATACAAAGAAACGTCACGGGGCGGCCTGGCGGTCAGCTGGGTGGAGTGCTGATTGCGCTGTCTGCGATCGTTTTTTCCGTGTTGCCCTGAAACAGGTCACCGCCCCCAAGGACAACACCGTTCAAATGTGGGAGGGGCTTGCCTTGATGCCGGTCTGTAGGAGCGAGCTTGCTCGCGAAAAACGTTAACGATAACCCGTGCTTTCTGAATGAACGCGGTGACTGTGAGTTTTTCGCGAGCAAGCTCGCTCCTACAAAAAAACCTTCCCAGTACCTGTACGGCACGCCCCTTGCTGTAGAGCTTTTGAGGAAAACGGACTTTGGCCGGTGGTCAGGCAACGCGAACTATTCCCGACACCGGTCGTCAATGACTGCATGTTCTTATCAGGCGGTAACGCACCATGGACAACCCTTTTCAGATCATCACCGACACCTTCAGCCCACAATACCGCGTCAACCTGAGCATTCAGCGGCTGGACGGCAGCATCATGCTCACCCTCTCCGATGACAGCGGCGTAGTGGCCAAGCGCATGATCAGCGCCGAACAACGCAACGATCCGCAACGGCTCAAGCGCCTGGTGCAAAGCATCCAGTTCGGTATTGCCATCGAGCAGGGCCACAGCGCCATGGAAATCCTGGCGGTGATGACGGATGGGGACAATCACAAGCTGTTGCAGCGACCGCCCACCCGCCACCTGCCTTTCAGCGTCGGGCTCTAAAGCTCGCCCTTCTCGGTCTCCTGGCTCGCCTCGCCCTTGCGACGTGGGCCTTCGACTTTCACCGAAGGAAACGCCGACGACGCGTAGCGCACTACCAGAATCGCGAAGGCCAACAGCAGAATCCCACCACACAAGTAGATAATGCCCACGTCCGGCGGGTTGTGATGGGACACGTTGGAGATCAGCAACCGCGTCAGCGCGGTGATGGCCACGTAGATCAGGAAGCGCACGGGCATGTGGTTGGTCTTGAAGTAAATCCCGACCATCGCGCCCAATTCCAGGTAGATGAACAGCAGCAAGATGTCATCGATCTTGATGTGCCCGTTCTCCAGCATCCCCAGAAATTCCATCACCGCCGCCCAAGCGGTCACTGCACCAATGGCGAACAGCGCCAGGTAATGGAACGACTCCACAAACAGATTGCCCAGCGACTCGGCCAGCCCATGGACTTGCCGGCGCAGCTTTTCGGCCCAGTTGATTTTCACGATGATGCTTCCTTAGGTCGGTGCGACCGGATAATGCGGGGTGGAGGTGACGGTTGTTCTGCATGCAGGAAAAAAGCCAGAGGCCGCAGGTGAGAGGGTGGCCGAGTGACACGAGGCACTTTATTCACTCAGATCATGGCATTCAGCCACAATGCGCGTTTGCGGCGTAGCAACTCGCAATTTTCCGACTACATTGAAAATCAGCTCGCCAACGCCAAATGTTTCGCTTGCTTTTAACTGTATATAAACACAGTATGCACCAGAGGTAAGGGTCGTGAATGCCTGGATATGTCAGATGCGCCCTATCTGGTCAGGACGCTCGAACCGCAGACTCGATGATTGCGTAGCTTGTCGGACACAGCACAAAGCCCGCAGCGCCGGGGCGACCCCATTCAACACTTGATATTACGACGAGGCCAAAATGGCTGTTGAGACCCTTTACCGCAGTACCCGGGATTTGGAGACTACGTTCGTGGACCGAAAACTTGCCGACGCTCACGATCAGATGCTTGAACTGGCAGAGGCCCTGACGGACGTATTGATGAAAAACGTCGCCGGCCTCTCCGAAAAACACGCGGAAGATGCAAGTATCTACATGGCAAAAAATCGCGCAATCTTCGCAGCCGCCTTCAAAAATAACGCAATGGCGCTCAATGAGCTGAATGCTCCAGCCGATGCTGAAGGATAGAAATCAGCACGCATTCTTCAGAGGTCAGCCAGTAGGTCATCACATCGCTGCTCATCCAGCCTTGTGTTCATGATGCATATCCGCATCACGGTCTTCCCCTGCCAGCGAGAAGGGACCACCAGGGCAACACCGTCACGCAGGCAACGCTGCGCCCAGCGATCATAATCGTCGGCTTGCCAGCCGTGGCGCTTGAACAGGATAACGCTCAAGCCGGACGCCTTGATCAGCTCCAGCCTCGGATGGCTGGCGATGCGCGTGCGCAGGTAGGCGCTGAGCACAAGGATGCGCTCCAGAGTATGCCGGTAAGCCGCGATGCCATGCACCGCCAGTGAGAACCACAGCGGCATGCCTCGGGCCCGACGCGACAGATGGAAGGCATAGTGCATGGGGTTGCATTGCTCGGACTCATTGATCTGCTCCAGATAGGAAGCATCCTGAGTAAAAGCTGCGGTAACCTCATCGGGTTTGGCGTAGAGCAGCGCACAACAGTCGTAGGGTACGAACAGGCCCTTGTGTGGGTCGATGATCAGTGAGTCGGCCTGCTCAATACCTTCCAGTTGAGCCCTCACACTCGGGACACACAGGAACGCACCGCCGTAGGCCGCATCCACATGCAACCAGATAGCATGCTGACGGGCGATTCCCCCTATACCGGAAAGATCATCGATCTGTCCCGAATTGGTCGCACCCGCGACTGCTACCACGGCGACCACGTGGTCGCGCCGCCCCTCCACGGCCAGTTGTTCCAAGGTCTTCGCCAGTTCGAAAGCCGTTAAACGGCCCAGCTCATCCGAAGCCACCGTCACCACGTCCAGGTCGAGCAACCGGGCGCTGACGATAATTGAAGAATGGGCTCCCTCTCCCACCACTAAAAGCCCCTGATGCCGCCCCGCGCGTTCTCTGTAGCGATGTCGGGCGGCCACCAGCGCAGAGAAATTACCCGCGGTGCCGCCACCGACGAAACACCCTCCGGCGCCGTCCGGCAAACCGGCCAGCTGACACAACCAGCGCAATGCCTGATTCTCCGCCCAGATCAAGCCCGCCCCGCCCAGCCATCCCGAGCCGATCATGCCACTGGCGGACAGCAAGCCGTCCATCAACGCGGCTGCGGGGGTAGCACGGGCACCGATGTAGGCCAGATAACCCGGGTGGTCGGTCGGCACGCCCTGCCGGCCAAGCAAGCTGGTGTAGAGTTCCAACGCGGGCTCCAGGCCTATACCTGATTCACAAATCGTGGTGCCGACCGCCTCTTCTGCCGCCTGCGTAATGTGCTCGGCATCACACGGCGCCGACAGCTTGGCGCGGGGCTGGGTCAGGGCCTGGCGGAACGCGGACAGCATAATCTCAATGTCGCCGGGTGCGATGTCGTCATGGCCTATGCCGGGTAACTCGCGCAAGGTTCCAGAATGTTCAAGTTGCATGATGATGACGTCCTTTGTCATGGCCAGGAAAAGTGGAATATTCGTGCCACTTCATGATGTAGTCGGCATGTCGGTACTGACCCTGGTCGAAATCCGCATGTGCATCGAGGTACTCGCGTACGGCGCAGCCCTCCTCAAAGGCAGCGGCCACAAACCTCAGCGCCATGCGCGCGCAGTCGCCAAAATCCGGCGCGGCATGGGGGCACAGGGTGATTACGCCGGTCCCCGCCAGCAGCTCGCCAAACTCTTCGACCACACAATCATCCGGCACCAGATAAACCGTCCCCGGACGCGCTCTTCTACGAATTTCCGCAGCCACCGCGACGTGCGAGCCCATCAACGCGCATACCGACTGGCTTGCCCCTTGCCGCGTCATCGGCAGCAGACGCTGTTGCAAGGCCAAGGCCAATCGTTCGCCGTACGGCGAACCATCCGACCAGATTTCTTCAACCTGCGTATAAACCTGAGCCAGGTAGTCGACAATGGTCGTCACTTGCTGCAATTCACTGGCGCACAAGCGAAAGGCACCGACCGTACGGCAAAGGTCTGGTGCCGTTGCGGCGGGCAATAGCAAGGGAACACCGGCTGCCTGGTAGAGTGCCCCGGCCGACCGGGCGCATTCACTGTTGAAATGACCAATGACCACCCCTGCCCCGCCGGCCAACAGTCGGCGCGCCGCAGCTACCGCGACGACGGGGTCGGCCGCGTCATCCGCCCATATCAGGGGTAGCGAGGAACCCTGCACGGCCTTGCGAAGCCACTCCCCATACGCCGCCCGAGGGCCCGTCAGAGGCCCGACGATACCCACCCGTTGTCCGCGCATGACTGCGCTCATCTAAACGTGCCCCGGCATAAGCCGCGCCAGTGCCTGAGCCGACACGCTGTGCAGTTTCACAGGTGGCCGGCTGGCCAGGGTATGACCGCCGGCAAAGAACGAGCCGGCCAGTACATCGTCACGTTCGAGCCCAGGCAGATTGAGCCATTCGCTCAGTTGCTGGCTGATACCCGGCATCAACGGGTAAGTGGCATAAGCAAGCCAGCGCAGGGTCATAGCCTGCAGCGCCAGTGCAGTGCGCGCGTGGTTGGATAACGGTTGCGCCGAAGACTTCAATAAATGCTCTTGTGCGGCACTGAAACGCGACGCGCGATGAATCACATGAGCGACCTGCTCGGCCATGCGTCTGGGCGAGAAGCTCTGGATCGAGGCAGCCTGCCGATACCCGTCCATCCATTGGCACAGTTCTTCATGATAGGTTTTCTGGTCGCTCAGCCAGGCGCCAGGCTCAGGCACGCTGCCGCCATGCCTGGCGATGCACTGATCCAGGCGCTGGATCAACCCATTCAGTTTCTGCGCAAACAGGTCATTGAGCTGCTCGCTGATCTCATTGACGGTGAAATTGGTTCTCACCCCCTCAGGGCGCGTGAGCATGAGCGCCATGCGCGCATAATCGCTGCCGGCTTCGGCCAAAAACTCACGGCCCCAGATCAAGTGGCGGCGACTGGTGGAGAACTTACTGCCATCAAGATCAAGCAGTTCGTTGACAATGTGGTGTCGCGGGGGGGTCAAGCCCAATGCCAGGTAAATCGCCGGGAATAACAAGGTGTGATAATAGGCATTGTCGAAGCCGTAACAATGAACTACATCCATTGCGCCCGAATAGCACTGCTCGGCACGTGCGAAGCGATCGCTGCCGTCAACCGGCAGGTCGCTGGCGCCCCACAGATAACCGAAGGCCATTTCGAACCAGACGTAGATGACCTGATCCTGTACGGATGGCAGGCGGTGGCGAATACCCCAGTCGCTGCGATGGCTGATGCAGATATCCGGCAGCCCCTGGCGCAGCATGGTGTGGCAAAGCTGATAGACATGGGCAGGCATGTTGGCCGTCTGGATGTACTTGAGCAGTTCGTCGGCAAATGCACTCAAACGGAAGAACAAGCGTGTTTCGATTTTTAATCGGGGTTGATGCCCATCGCGCTTGACGCGCGGTTGGGTCAGGTCGGTGCACTGGTTGGGCTGGCCACAGGCCTCACAGGCATTGCCGTCACTGCTTTCGCCACAATGCGGGCAGCCCCCGTGAATGAACGCCTCATGCAGCGCGTTTCCCGCATCATCCACGAACACTGGCGTGTCCTTGGCATAGATAACATCCTGCTCATGCAGTCGTTGCAGGTAGTGATGAACGAAGTCCGCGTACTCACCTTGGGTATCCGGTGTGATGAACACGTCCATATCGATGCCATAACCTTGCCACGTTTCGCGGATGGCCTGGGCGTAGTGGTCGGCGCATGCGCCCGGACCGATGCCTTCCTTGGTTGCGCACGTTACGACGTACGTCTGGTTATCGTCACGCCCGCTGCCGTAGAAAACCCTGGCACCGGTGTTGCCCAGCACGCGCTTGAGCACATCACCTGCGATATAGGGCCCCGAGAGATGTCCCAGGTGCAAATCACCGTTCGGCGTCGGCGGGGTAGCGTAGATCAGGGTGTCCACAACTGGCGCTGCTGCGGGCGCGTTAGAGCGCCCCGCATCCCAATACAATGAATGGAAGGTCAAGGGGTGTTGATCGCTCAGATTACGCAGGGTATGAGGTTCGAAGCGCTGGCAGTGCACGGCGTCTCCCGCACGCACTTCAAGCATCTCCTGCACGGTTTTAACCACGCCATGCCCAGCGGTGAAAATAAACAACTCATCCTCAAAGTGATTGTGCGGCTGGCTTTCCTCGCCAGGCCCCAGGGTGCAGCCCATCAGGTTAAGGTCAGTGCCAGGCAGGTCAACGGTGCGCGAGTCGACGTTGTAGAAGCGTTTGGCCGGGGAAAACATATTGATCTTTTTCATGGTCGTTGCTCTCTATCCTTGAGAAATTACGCGGGCGAGCTGCATGGCAACATGGGGCGCCATTTTGAATCCGCCACCACTGAAACCAGAGGCAACCAGCACGCCGCCCGGCAACCCCGGTTGCTTGCCAATCAACCCGATGGGTTGCTCGCTGTAGCAGTCGCTATGGCACAGCGCACCCTCCACCGATGCGTCTTGCAGCCAGGGGAAACGCCGTTGACCCTGCTCTCGGGTCAGTTGTGCGTGGGACAGTTGAGCAGGCATGTAACTGTGGCTGGCCGGCACTCGCATACCCGTCGGGTAGCCGACGTAGAGCCCGCCGGTCAGGGGGCACGGTCGTCCGTTAAGCTGATTGATGTCGTCAATAAAACACGGCGCCTCAGGTAACGGTGTCGCGCCCTTGAACCGTGTGACCTGAATATGCTGACTCCACAGGCCAAAGGCATCACCGAACTGGCGAATCAGGAACTCGCTGGTACCATTGCCCATCGCGACAATCACCTGCGCACCGTCGTAATCGCCGTTGGAGCTCAGCACGCCAACGGCCTGCCGGCTTGCAACATCGACACGTACCGCGTGAACCTTTACCGCGTCATGGTAGACCCCCCCCTGGGCGATGGCCGATTGCACCAGGTACTGCAACGTCGGTCTGGCCTCCATGTAGCCTGAGCCCGGTTCGTGCAGCGCCATTTGCGCGGTGATCGGCAACGCGGGGTAGCGGGCAGCCAAGGCCCGGGAGTCGAGCAATTGAGCCGGTACCCCTTCGCGCTCCAGCCAGCCCTGCATGTCGGCCAATGCGTGTGGCTCGGCGAAATGCAGATAGCCCGTCTCGGTAAAGGGCACTTGCCCCCCGGAGTCCTGCGCCAACTGCCGGTAGAAGTGATAGCCCTGCGCCGCAGCGCGGGTCGCCTCCCAGGACGCATGAGTGACCCGCACGATGCAGCCGGAAGCACCTGTCACACCGCAGCTGAGCTGCTTGTCATCCAGCAGCAGGCAGCGTTTGCCCGCCAGGGTCATTACATAAAAGCACGTCGCGCCGATGATGCCGGCCCCAATGATGATGACGTCAAACGGCTTGCTCATAGTGCCTCCGTTTCAGGGTGGTGCGCAGATCGTCAACGATTTCACCGGCGCGAATGGCCATATTGGAAATGAGCGTGGCGCTCAATCCATGAGTGTCTTCGGCAACACCCGTGGAATACAGCAGTGGCGCCGAGTCCCCCTGAAAGGTCAGGCGGTAGTTACGCAAAATACGCGCCGAGCCCTCGTCGTGGACCAGTCGGACAGCCAGGGATGCGCACAACAGGTCGGCGATGCGGCGGGGACGGAAGCCGGTCGCGCAGACCAGATAGTCGCAGCGCAGCTTTTGTACATCGCTGCTCATTTGGCGGTTGAACGCCACCTGTAGACCGGCATCCTGAACAAGGACCGATTGGAAACGACTCATGCGTTCCAGCTTGAGACGCTGCTGCCCACTGACTTCGTCGTCGTACCAGTTGCGGTAGAGTTTTTCGATCAGGGCCATGTCCACTGCGGAGTAATTGGTGGAGGCATGTGTGCGCAGTATGTGTTGCCGTACATGGGCGGGCGACGCGTGGAAATCGTCGACCGCGTCGGCGTTGAATATTTCGTTCACGAATGGGCTGTCGTCGGCTGGCGTGTAGCCATAGCGCGCCATGATGGCTGTCACGTTCATGGCCGGATACGTCTCGAGCAGGTACTCAACGGCCTCGGCGGCACTCTGCCCACCGCCCACCACGACGCAGTGGCCGTCGGCATTCAACGCAGTCTTTTCAAGATGGGCCAGCAAGTGATGAACGTGCGTTACCCGCTCGCCGGGCTCCACCCCCAATGGCAATTGAGGCTCAAGGCCCAATGAATGAACCACCGAACGGGCAAGCACAGCCGTCGTCATATCACCCACCTGCATCTGGACTCTGAACAGAGGTGAACCGTCATCGTCCACGCCGCCCTCGTTGATGCTCAGCACCTGATGACCGTAGAACACCTGGTCGCTGAACTCCGCCGCGCACCAACTCAGGTAATCGTGAAACTCCAGGCGGCCGGGGAAGAAGTCCTTCTTGTTGCAGAAGGCGGCGATCCGGCCTTTGCTGTGCAAGTAATTGACGAACGTAAAGTAGCTGCGCGGGTTGCGAAAGCTGACCAGGTCTTTGAGAAACGTCACCTGCATGGTTGCATTCTTGAACAGCATGCCCTTGTGCCAACCGAAACCAGGTGCGCTGTCAAAAAAAGCAACATCCAGCTCGGGGGCCATCTCCTGAAGGGCGATGGCGAGCGAAATGTTCGAAGGGCCAAAGCCGATACCCACCACATCGTGGATTTTTTGCTCGCAAGGGCTGATGACCAAATCTGTTGCAAAACTCATGTGAACTCCCTGTCTACAGAATTTCAGGCTGAGCGCAGCCGCAGGAGGTTGATCGTGTGATGACCTCCCTGGGCATTTCTATTGGGGTGCTGCGCAGCGGCGACGGGTTAATCGATCTCGAAGGCGTCGGTAAGGTTGAGCGACTGGAGCATGGCGATCTCCTCGGTCAACTTTTCAAGGCAATGATTGCGTAAGAAAACCGTACATCCGTAGGTGGTGCCGTCAGTGGTCATTGCTACCGCCTTGCCAACCGGCGGCGCAACGAAATAGTGGCTGAAGCTCTCCAGGCTGCGCACTTCACGGTCAAAGAGAAAGGCCTTGACCCGCCCGGCCCGCGTAATCACAAAAGAGTAATCCGCCACCGCTGCACCTTGCGTCGGGCCTTGCCCGAGTGCCTGCGGCCACTGTTTCCAGCAATCCTCCTGGGCTGGCCAACCGCCCAACCGGCAAAGCTGCGGCAACGGCGTGCTGGCCAGTCGCGGCGACAGCTTCACCAGCCGCGCGCCGGTTGACGTGATCACCACCTCAGCGTGCAACGGGCCGTGCAGCATGCCGAGCCCGTTAGCCAGCGCGGCAAGCTGCGGCACCAGCCGTGCCGGCAGCACGGCGGAAGGCAGGCTGTTGACGGCAGTGAGGAGCCTGCGCCCTTCCAGATCCAGGGTATGACAGCGCCAGGCGTCAGTGACGTGGAACTCACCCGCGTCGAGTACCCCATTGATGAACACGGGATAACCCGGTTCATGGACATGGATCTGAAACGGCCCCGGTGCATCATCCAGCAAGGCGGCGACCTGGGACGCAGTGGCCCACTGCCCCCCCAGCAGCACGGCTGAACCGCGCGAACTCGGCGACAACGCCGGGCGCACTACCCACGCACGACCATCATCAGGCGGCAACCGGTCCAACGATGCCACTTGCCGACCGTCAAACGCCAAGTCAGGGGCGAGCCTGCGAACCGCCTGGTGTTGCGCGCACTTGTCAAAGAACACTGCCGGATCGCAGCCTGCGGTGAAAAACCCATCGGCGATGTTCAGCGGCATGACCTGACGCAGCTCCAGGTCATCGCTGGAGAGCCGATAACTGACCGGTGCCCGGCACCGTGCAGTGGTGTTGTTCATCATTGCAGCGTCTCGCGAGTCGGGCCCCGGAAGTGCACCGCATCGATGTGGCAGTTGCGCGGTTGCGTCAGCACGAAGCGCATGGTCTCCCAGATGGAACGACCGTTGAGCAATGGGCTGGCAGGATCAACCGCCTCATCCAGGCCGGTCACTTCAAAATCGGGCGGGTAAAAACCGGTGACCCGAATGTGCTCCTTGGCCAGGTGATGAGCCATGTTCTGGCAAAAGCCACTCATACCGTGTTTGGCGGCGAAAAAGGCTGGATGGGCGATAGAGTCGGTAAACTGCGGCACGCCGCACACCGAGACCATCGCCATAATGTCGGCCGCCGCCGAGCGACGCAGCCCGGGCAACAGTGCACGGGTCAGGGTGATCGAGCCTGTCAGACCGGAGTTGATGGTGCCGGCGATGTCGTCGTCACTGTCGTCTTCTCCCAATAGCCCCTCAAGCCACTGCGCCGCGCTCAGCACCAGAACGTCCACCGCCCGCTCATCCTGCAGGATTTGCGCAGCGAAGGCGCGCACCGATGCAGGGTCGGCGATGTCGCACGCGTAGGCACGCGCAGATCCCCCTTCGGCTCGAATAAGCTCACACGTGGCCTGCGCACTGGACATCTGGCGCGCGCACAAGTCGACATGAGCCCCTTCCCGGGCCAGCCACACCGACACCGCCTGGCCGAAATCACGACCACCACCGGTGACGACAACACGTTTATTTTTCAGCATGGTATGCGTTCCTGTCGCAAGGTTCGTTATAAGCCCGGATGGGGAACCGTCTGGCTACCCGAGACCTTCTCCTGATAGAGATGATCAACGATGTAGTCGGCGGCGTGTTCGGCCCAGATATCGGCAGCGATGTACTGGTGATGCTCGTCCGGAAGGCAGATGGAGAGCATTTGGGTGTTCACGCCGTTGCCCGGATCAAGCGCGACAGCATTCACCTCCGTCGGCAAGTCAGCGTTAAGCGAGCCAATCAGCCCCTCGACGGCGAATTTGCTGGCACAGTAAGGCCCCAGTCCCCACGAAGCCGAGCGCCCCCAACCGGAACTGATCGCGATGAACAGGCCCTGGCGACGGTCGAGCATCGATGGCAAAAAAGCATGCAGGGTATTGACGACCCCCAGCACGTTCACCTCCATCACTCGCGCCCAGTCCTGCAGGTCAATCTCCCACGCCGGCTTGCGTTCGCTGATCACCCCGGCGTTGCACACCACGATGTCAACCGGACCGTCGCGCAATACGGCCTCTGCGAATTGCTGCATGTCCTGAGACTCGGTGACCGAGGCGCAGTACAGCGCAGGATTGCCTTGCACCGCGCCGACAGGCGCGTCAACTGCAAGCTGGCAGCCATGAACCTGGTGGCCGCGTGCGGCCAGCGCATGGCCCAGGGCTTTGCCCAAGCCACGGCTTACTCCGGTGATGGCAATGGTGAGTGGCGCTCTTGCTTTCATTGTAAAAAGTCCTCCTTGACCCTCGAACAGCGTGCGCTGAACTGTGAAACAGGATTATCCGGTTGCAAATCAGGTACCTCTCCCGCCCGGTAATCGGCGGGCCAGTTGGCGCTCAAGGCTGAACGCCCGACCAGTGCATGGCCGCTGACAAAGATAAACGGCACCTTGCAGGTAATCGCAGCCTCGGCATCGGCAATGGCATCCCCCAGAAAGAGCGCCTGCGAAGCATCACACCCATATTGATCGAGCAGAGCACGAATCGCAGCAGTCTTGGAGGTGGGTGAGCCGATCACTCGTACCATGTAGCGATCGATACCGCTCACCCTCAACGCCTGGATAATTTCCTCTTCCTTGCCACCGCTCACCACCGCACATACCACGTTGCCCTCTGCCAGTTGCGCCAGCAACTGCTGCGCCCCGGCCACCAAGGGTGCAGCGCTGTAATGGGTACGCAGATAATCTTCATAACGTGAGATGCACGTCGCCAGGAAATGCTCGGCATCGGGGCCGACGGGCGCAATCAGTTGCTGGAAGACCTCAAAATGCCAGAGTCTGGGTCGTCCGAAGTTAAGTCTGAAACTTTCCTTGCAACGATCGCGCAGCTTCTGCGAGTAATGCGCCAGTGCGTAATCGACCGCCGCCAGCTTCACGCCATTGGAGTCGAGCAACACGCCGTCGCAATCGAAAAATACCAACTGCTTACCCACTAACCTATCGCCAAGCGTGACCCTGGTCATACGCGTACTCCGCACTTACCTGTACTGGTTGAGAATGTTCACATCAAACTTGTGCGATCCGGCGTGCCCGGCGATTCTGCCGACGATGTCGATGCGCTGCGCACCGCTTAACGGAGCACCTTCGAACAGTCTCTGTGCATAGGTGGGGTGGATGTTATGCCTGGCCTGACAACGGTAGGTCGGCGAGTACCCCCAGTTCGCTACTTGCCGCAGAGGTTCGATATGCTCGGCCAGAAAGTCTTCGCAGTGCGCCATCGGCTGTTGAGGCTTGAGCAACGCCAGGCTCTCTGTCGCCGCATTACCCGCGCCACGGCCGATGCCGGCAAAGGTACCGTCGACATACCGGGCCCCTGCCTGGATAGCAGCGTGGGTGTTGGCGACGGCCAGACCGTAGTTGTCATGCGCATGAAAGCCAAGCGGCAAGTCTGTCAGCTCGGCAGCGTTGCGAAATAACTGGTGCACCTGCTCCGGCAACATGCGGCCAAAACTGTCGGCAAAATACAGGGCAGCGATCGGTTCCTGGTCCAGGCCGTTGAGCCTATCGGCCAGTTGATCGCTCGATAGCTCGGCGACCTGCATCAGGTTGAGGATCACTGTCAGCTCATTGCCCTCCAAAGCCCGCGCCAATCTCACGCAAGCATCGAACTGGCTGCTCTTGGCCGCAATACGCAGAATATCGATACGAAATGGCGCGCGGCGAACCGAGGCGAGTATCACGTCGGCCATTGCCTGGGGGGATTGCTCCAGCGCTGGCCCCGCGTCAATCATGACGGCTACTTTGATCTGATGCGGATCAATCAGCAGGCACTGCTGCTCCGTCAGTGACTCGGGCAATGCCTTATAAGACCCGTAATCAGTGCTTTGCGAAAACGTATCGAGATTCAGGTAACCCAATTCGACGATGTCCACGCCAGTGGCCAGGCAAGTACCGAAGTACTGCCGAGCCATGGCATCGGAAAACCGCCAATCGGTCTGGAACCCACCATCGCGCAAGGTGCAATCCAGTAACGCGAATGACTGTTTTCGATCGGTCATTTTTGCTGACCTGCCGCATCGACGCTCCAGTCGTACACCTGCTCCAGGCGCCACCAGTTCAATTCTGTCTGATTGCCGGCAATACGTTTGAGCAACGGATTATCACCATGCATCTGGTCGTCCCACGCCTGCACTGCCGGATGGAAAGACAAGGCACGGCTGAAGTCACGCAGCGGATCAAACTCATCGTTGGCCTCTACCTGCATGAACAGCGTGCGGGGCGGCAAAAGATAAATTGACATGCGCTGCAAGCCAATTTCCTTGAGCACGCCGTGCTCACCGGCAATTTGTTGCGGCACGTCGCGGTGTAACGTCTTATACAGGGTTACTGCTTCGGTACTGGTCAACTCAATTGAAAAACCAAAACGCTTCATGTGTAACTTCCTTATTACTGGGTCACGAATTCAAGAAGTTGGTCATACACCTTTTCAACTTCGCAAAGTGTTTCCGGGTCCATGGTAAAATCAACCGGAGGGCGAATCAATGTATTGCTCATTAAACGACGCCGCTTGAGCAAGTGCTTTGACAACTGCAAGTAACAATCGATACTCGCCATCATATGGCACATTAAATAAGACAACGGATAACCAATAGCCCTGGCGAGTTTTTCATCGCCTGTTTGCAGCGCGCGCCATAAGGCCACGGTAATTTCGGCGATTTCGGTCGCCGGAATAACGCCTGCCAACCCACGCTTATAGGTATCGACCAACATCATGCCGCCATCGCCTTCGAAGATCCTGGCCTCGCCGCCGGTGGCATCGCGCAACAGCGATACTTTGGGCGCGGTAGGCGCCGACTCCGGTTTGAACTGCACTTTCTGCGCCCCGAACGTCTTGAGCAGACGCGCCTGCACATCAATCGACATTGGACGCTTTGCAAGGGATTTGGCGTGGTGCACCAGCACCGGAACGCTGACGCTCTCGATCACATTGGCGAAGTAGACATACATCTGTTCATCGTCAAGTGCCCACATCGACGGGTGCATCACCAGCAATGCGTCACAACCTGCCTGCTCGGCCTGCCGCGAATACTCAATGGCCTGAGCGATGCTTTCGCCGCCCGTGCTCATGATCGCCAGGCCTTTATCGCCCGTTTGCTCGGCGATCAATTCAGCGACGCGAAAACGCTCGGTAGTGGTCAACCGTGATACTTCCGAGATTTGCCCGATGACCACACCGTCACACCCCGTGTGCAGAATGTGTTCGATCTGCAGCCGCAGGGCTGAAGTATCCAGAGAAAGGTCGCTGTTGTACGGAAGGATGGCGACCGGAAGGACACCATGAATTGAAGCGTTCGTCATATCTGATATTCCTTATCAAAGTTCGACGTTAACAAACAAGAAGCCAGTCAAGAGTCCCACCAGGCCAAAACGTTTGCTCACACTATCCAGTAGCGCAAGACCCGCTGCCGCATTACTTGGATGGGCAGTTCTATTTTCACTTCGATCAAATAATTTTTGCTTCAGAGATCATACAAATTTTTCAGAAATCTCTTACAGGACTTTCCGTCATTTCGAAGTCGCAGCGAAGTTAATGGCGGGCGACTTTATTGTCCAACCAGTATATATTTCAAATTATTACAAATTACGCAAAGCACAGAATATTTTTTCTGCTGCAAAACTATCATTACTGTTTGTTTCATACATGTAACAAAAGTTGTACTCATGCAAGCGCGATAAAACAGACAAGTACGTACTTCTTCCCTCTTATGTTTTTATTGTTGAGTTTTAACTAACGCTAAAAATCATTTCAGGCAGGCGAGCCTGGTTAATGCCTGGCCTGCGGATACAGCAGGCGCTCGGCCAATTCGTCAGCCACTCGAGCGGGGGAGCGCTTTTCAGCCTGGGCATGGGCGTAGATTTCAGTGAGGCGCCTGCCGATGTTGGACAGGTGCGCGGTGATGCTCGGCAGCTCGGCGCCACTGTGTTTGAGTGCGACGTAGATCAGCCCGCCGGAATTGATCACGTAATCGGGCGCGTAGAGGATGCCGCGGCCTTCCAATTGATCGGCGATGTCCAGGTGGGTCAGCTGTGCACTGGCAGAACCGGCCACGGCGGCGCAGCGCAGTTGGCCGACGCTCTGGCGATTGAGTACCGCGCCCAGGCCGCACGGGGCAAGGATGTCGCACGGGGTGCTGAGCAAGGCGTCGTTGGCGATGGGGTGGGCGCCCAGTTGTTCCATGGCCAGTTGCACCTTGCCGTGGTCAATGTCGCTGACCAGCAGTTCGGCGCCCGCCGCATGCAGTTGTTCTGCCAGGGCATAACCGACATTGCCCAGGCCCTGCACCGCCACGCGCAGGCCTTCGAGGTTATCACTGCCCAGGCGGGCCATGGCGGTGGTGCGAATGCCGGCAAACACCCCCATGGCCGCATGGGGCGCCGGGTCGCCGGCGGCGCTGGTGCTGGTGACGAAGCGGGTGTGTTGGGCGATGCAATCCATGTCGGCGACCGAAGTGCCGCTGTCGATGGCGGTAATGTAGCGCCCGCCCAGTTGCTCGACACAGCGGCCGAAGGCTTCAAACAGCGCGGCACGACTTTCCACATGGCCCGGGCGTAGGATGACCGCCGCGCCGCCACCCACCGGCAGGCCGGCCAGGGCAGCTTTGTAGCTCATGCCCTGGGCCAGGCGCGCGGCGTCGGCCATGGCGGTTTCATCGTCGGGATAGGCCAGGTAGCGGCAGCCGCCCAGGGCAGGGCCCAGGCGGCTGTTGTGGATGGCGATGATCGCCTTCAGTCCGGTCACCGGGTCGACGCTCAGGTGCAGCGATTCCAGGCGGGTGCTGTGCATGAGCGCAAACATCGTCGTGCTCCCGAATCACTTCTGGTAGTGGCACAAGTATAGGCTCGCGCCGGAAAAGTGCTGGATCGCACTGGAATAAGCCGCCCTAATTCGTGTGTTCTGTGACATAAGCGAGTGGGATATTTCTCAAGATGCTGGACGAAAATTCACAGCAAGGCTAAAACGAGAGCATCCGCCGGAGAATGCAATGAATCCCCGCCAAGCTTTTTTCGCCTGCCTGGAGCGTTCACCCCCTGCGCTGTTCGAAGCTGCGCTGTGGATTGCCGCCGAACACGACGCCGCCGTGCAGCCGTTGCTGATCCTGCAGGAGCTGGGCCTGTTGCAACAGCAGGTCAGCCTGGGCATGCCGGTGCTGCCGGCCGATGAGCTGGGCCAACCGTTGCTGCGGCGCATGAACGACCTGGGGTTTGCCCAGGATGACTTCACCCCGTTGCGCCCCGCCGCCGCCTTGCTCGATAAGGTGCTGCAGCGCAAGCGCGGGCAGCCCCTGGCCATGGGCCTGATCGCCCTGGAACTGGCACGGCGCCTGGACATCCCCATGGTCGGGGTGAATTTCCCCGGTCACTTCCTGCTGCGGGTGCCCGGTGCCGATCACCTGCTCGACCCCTGCGGGGGCCGACGCATGTATCCCAATGACTGTCGCGACATGCTGCATCGCCAATATGGCCCGAATCTCAAACTGCAGGCCGAACACCTGCACACCGCCGAGCCCCGCTCGATCCTGCAGCGGCTGTCACGTAACCTGCGCCAACTTTACCTGGCCAACGACGAACCGCTGGCCGCCCTGGTGGATGCCGAGCGCGTACTGGAACTGGGCAACGCCAGCGCCGCCGATTACCTGGCACGCGCCAGCCTGTATCAGCGCCTGGACTGCCCGAGCGCCGAGCGCTTCGACCTGGAACACGCGTTGATGCTCAGCGAAGACCCGATCCAGCGCCTGCGCCTGACCGAGCGACTCGGCCATCTGCCGCCCAATGCCATCGTGCATTAAGACGCCTTCAAGCAAGCCACCGCCGAGCGCACCTGGATAATCAACAACGCTGCAATCCACAGAAAAAGAAAATCTGCTGCACCGGGATTGTAGGAGCGAGCTTGCTCGCGAAAAACGTCAACGATAACGCGTGCTTTCTGGATGAACGCGGTGCCTGT
>NZ_CVTO01000045.1:0-3860 GCF_900004715.1 Pseudomonas sp. 24 E 13 | reverse complement strand
TGGCGGCCAATATGCTGCGCGAAGCAGCGTCGATGACCACCCAGATCACGGGGGAGGTGATCCCCTCCGATGTCCCCGGCAGTTTCGCCATGGCCTTGCGTCAACCGTGCGGTGTGGTGCTGGGCATCGCGCCGTGGAACGCCCCGGTCATCCTCGCCACACGCGCCATCGCCATGCCGCTGGCCTGCGGTAATACCGTGGTGCTCAAGGCCTCGGAATTAAGCCCGGCGGTGCACCGCCTGATCGGCCAGGTGTTGCAGGATGCCGGCCTTGGCGATGGCGTGGTCAACGTCATCAGCAATGCTCCGGCCGATGCCGCCGCGATTGTCGAGCGGCTGATCGCCAACCCGGCCGTGCGCCGGGTCAACTTCACCGGCTCGACCCATGTCGGGCGGATTGTCGGCGAACTCTCGGCGCGTCATCTCAAGCCGGCATTGCTTGAACTGGGCGGCAAGGCACCGTTGCTGGTGCTCGACGATGCCGATCTTGACGCCGCTGTGGCGGCGGCGGCCTTTGGCGCCTATTTCAACCAGGGCCAGATTTGCATGTCCACCGAACGCCTGATCGTCGATGCCAGGGTCGCCGATGCGTTCACCGCCAAGTTGGCGGCCAAGGTCGCGACCTTGCGTGCGGGTGACCCCGCTGCGGCGGATTCGGTGCTGGGCTCCCTGGTGGATGCCAGCGCCGGCACACGCATCAAGGCCCTGATCGACGATGCCCTGGCCAAGGGCGCGCGGCTGGTGGTGGGCGGCCAACTGGAGGGCAGCATCCTGCAGCCGACCCTGATCGATGGCGTCACCGAACAGATGCGCTTGTACCGCGAAGAGTCCTTTGGCCCGGTGGCCGTCCTGCTACGTGGTGAGGGTGATGAAGCCTTGTTGCGCCTGGCCAACGACTCCGAGTTCGGCCTGTCGGCGGCTATCTTCAGTCGTGACACCGGGCGTGCACTGGCCCTGGCCCAGCGGCTCGAGTCGGGGATTTGCCATATCAACGGGCCGACTGTGCATGACGAGGCGCAGATGCCGTTTGGCGGGGTCAAGTCCAGTGGGTACGGCAGCTTTGGTGGCAAGGCGTCCATTGAGCACTTCACGCAATTGCGTTGGGTGACCTTGCAGAACGGGCCACGGCATTACCCGATCTGAGCAGTTGCTGCGACATAACAATAACAAGGCGGCTGTGATCCGCCTTGCTGGAGGACATCCTTGTGAGTTCCGAATTCCGACCGCAACCCCAGCCCGCACCGCGATACCGCGAGGTCTCCATCGGCCACGCGCCGGTGGCGGTCACTGAAGAACACGGCGTGTTGCACATGCGCTCCCTGGAGCCCCTGGCCGAGTTGCCGGCGCGCCTGCTCGATCGCCTGGTGCATTGGGCTCGGGTACGGCCCGAGCAGACGTTTATCGCGGCACGCCAGGCCGGTGGGGATTGGCGCCGTATCAGCTACCGCGAGATGCTCGACAGTGTGCGCGCGATTGCCCAGGGCCTGCTCAGCTACGGGCTGTCGGCGGACAAGCCGCTGGCATTGCTGTCGGGCAACGACATCGAGCATTTGCAGGTCGCCCTCGGCGCCATGTACGCCGGTATTCCTTACTGCCCGGTCTCGCCGGCGTACGCGTTGTTGTCCCAGGATTTCGCCAAGCTGCGGCATGTCTGTGACCTGCTGCAACCCGGGCTGGTATTCGTCAGCGATGCGGCGGCCTACCAGCGTGCGATCGAGGCCGTATTGCCGGCCGAAACTCCGTTGATTTGCGTGCGCGGCCACGTCCCCGGGCGTACTCAGGCCAGCTTTGCGAGCCTGCTGCAAACGCCGGGCGGCGCCGAGGCCGATGCGGCGTTCCAGGCCACCGGTCCTGACAGCATCGCCAAGTTTCTCTTCACCTCGGGCTCGACCAAATTGCCCAAGGCCGTGATCACCACCCAGCGCATGCTCTGCGCCAACCAGCAGATGCTGTTGCAGACGTTTCCGGTGTTTGGTGAGGAGCCTCCGGTGCTGGTGGACTGGCTACCGTGGAATCACACCTTTGGCGGCAGCCACAACATCGGCATCGTGCTCTACAACGGCGGCACCTTTTATCTGGACGACGGCAAGCCCACGGTCCAGGGTTTTGCCCAGACCTTGCGCAACCTCAAGGAGATTTCGCCCACGGCTTACCTGACGGTGCCCAAGGGCTGGGAAGAACTGGTCAACGCCCTGGAACAGGACGCCGAGTTGCGCGAATGTTTTTTTGCGCGGATGAAGCTGTTCTTCTTCGCCGCCGCCGGCCTGTCCCAAAGTATCTGGGATCGCCTCGATCGCGTAGCCGAACAGCACTGCGGTGAACGCATCCGCATGATGGCCGGGCTGGGCATGACCGAAGCCGCACCGTCCTGCACCTTCACCACCGGGCCGTTGTCCATGGCCGGCTATATCGGCTTGCCCGCGCCGGGCTGCGAGGTGCGCCTGGTGCCGGTGGACGGCAAGTTCGAAGGGCGCTTTCGCGGGCCGCATATCATGCCGGGGTACTGGCGGGCGCCCCAGCAAACCGCCGAGGTGTTCGATGAACAAGGGTTCTACTGTTCAGGAGACGCGATCAAGCTCGCCGACCCTAAGCAGCCGCAACTGGGCTTGATGTTCGATGGGCGAATTGCTGAGGATTTCAAGCTCTCTTCCGGGGTGTTTGTCAGCGTTGGTCCGTTGCGCAATCGCGCGGTGCTCGACGGCTCGCCCTATGTGCAGGACCTGGTGATTACCGCGCCCGATCGCGAGTGCCTCGGAGCACTGGTGTTCCCCAGGCTCTACGAATGCCGTCGGCTGGCGGGCCTGGGCGCCGACGCCAGCGACGCCGACGTGCTCGGCAGCGCGCCGGTGCGCCAGTGGTTCGGCGATTGGTTGCAACGCCTCAATCGCGGGGTGACCGGCAATGCCAGTCGCCTGGAATGGATTGCCCTGCTCGACGAGCCGGCGTCCATCGATCGTGGGGAAATCACCGACAAAGGTTCGATCAACCAGCGCGCCGTGCTGCAATGGCGCGCGGCCAAGGTCGAGGCGTTGTATCGCGGCGAAGAGGCCACGATCCTGCGCGCCGAGCCGAAACCTTGAACGGGCAGTATTCGGCGTTTGCCGATGTGGCGATTCTCGAGGCCGTACGCACCCCCTGGATTGACCTGGGTGGCGCACTGTCTCAGGTCTCACCCATCGACTTGGGGATCAAGGTGGGCCGTGAGGTACTGGCCCGTGCGGGTATTGAACCGCAGGCAGTGGACAGCGTTCTGGCCGGCTCCATGGCCCAGGCCAGTTTCGATGCCTACTTGCTGCCGCGGCATATCGGCTTGTACAGCGGGGTGGCGCAAGCGGTCCCGGCACTGGGGGTGCAGCGCATCTGCGCCACCGGTTTCGAACTGTTGCGCCAGGCTGCCGGGCAACTGCGCGACGGCGGGCAACTGGCCTTGTGTGTGGCCAGTGAATCCATGTCGCGCAACCCCATCGCGGCTTACACCCACAGGGGCGGGTTTCGTCTTGGCGGCGAGGTCCAGTTCAAGGATTTTCTGTGGGAAGCCTTGTATGACCCGGCCCCGGGCCTGGACATGATCGCCACGGCCGACAACCTGGCGCGCCGTTATGGCCTGGGTCGCGAGGCGGTGGACCGCTACGCCTGCGCCAGCCACCAGCGAGCGTTGCAGGCGCAGCATGACGGCGCTTGGGTTGACGAGGTGGTGATGGTCGATAACCAGGTATTCGAGCTTGAGGGATACCAGCCCAGAGGCATCAGCCTGGCGCGTCGGACCGGTGCCGTCAGCGCGGACAGCCACCCTCGGCCCGCAAAAGGGCAACAGCCTGCACCTCAATAAACTGTTCAACGGCACTCCCGCCAAACTCGCCG
>NZ_CVTO01000031.1:0-4249 GCF_900004715.1 Pseudomonas sp. 24 E 13 | reverse complement strand
GCCAGCGATTTTGCGCAGTTTCTGCTCGGACAAGAAGGTGTGGTGTAGATGGGGGCGACTTACAAATCCGCGAGCAAAAGCCATGTGGGCATGGTCCGCCAGGTCAACGAAGATGCGTGCCTGGAGCTGCCGGAGAACCGCCTGTGGGTGGTCGCTGATGGCATGGGCGGGCACGCGGCGGGGGATTACGTCAGCAGCCTGATCGTCGACAGCCTGCGCGCCGTCCCGGTGGGGCGCTCCCTCGACGAATACGCGGCCGCCTTGCGCAACGACCTGATCCGCATCAATGCGGCGGTACGTGAAGAAACCGCCAACCGTGGCGTGACCATGATGGGCAGCACCGTAGTGGTGCTGGCCGCGCGCGGCTTGCGCGGGGTGTGCCTGTGGGCCGGCGACAGTCGCCTGTATCGCCTGCGCGACGGTGAGCTGGAAAGCCTCTCGCGCGACCACAGCTACGTGCAGGACCTGCAAGACAGCGGCCTGCTCAGCGAAGCCGATGCCCGCGTGCACCCACGCGCCAATATCGTCACCCGCGCAGTGGGCGTGGAAGCGCAACTGGACGTGGCGTCGGTGGAGCTGTTGATCGCCCCCGGCGACAGCTACCTGCTGTGCAGCGACGGCCTGACCAAGACCGTCGAGGATCATGAGATTGGCGAAGTGCTCGGCCACGACGCACCGGATGAAATCGTGCGCAGCCTGGTGCACCTGGGGCTCAATCGCGGCGCGCCGGACAACATCACCACGATCGTTGTGAAGGTCTCCTCATGAAGATCGAGATCCCGGGCTACGTTATCGAAGGCGAGATCGGCGAAGGCGCCATGGCCAACGTCTACCTGGCGACCCAGCGCTCGCTGGAACGCAAGGTGGCGTTGAAGGTGATGGCGGCGGCCCTGGCGGCCGATCCGACGTTCTGCGAACGCTTCCTGCGCGAGGGCAAAACCCTGGCGCGCCTGTCGCACCCGCACACGGTGACCATCCATGACATCGGCAATGTCGGCGAGCTGTATTACATGGCCATGGAGTACCTGCCCAACGGTACGCTCAAAGAGCGCATTGCCGCCGGGCTGACCCCGGAGCAGGGCGTGACGCTGATCCGCCAGATTGCCTCGGCGCTCGGTTATGCCCATGCCCAGGGGCTGGTGCACCGCGATGTGAAGCCGGCGAACATCCTGTTCCGCGCCGATGGCACGGCGGTGTTGTCGGACTTCGGTATCGCCAAGTCCCTGGACGACCGCACCCAGTTCACCCAGGCCGGTTTCGCCGTGGGCACGCCGAGCTACATGAGCCCGGAGCAGGCACGCGGCCAGGAGATCGATGGTCGCGCCGACCTGTATGCGCTGGGCGTGGTGCTGTACGAGATTCTGGTCGGCGAGTTGCCCTACCGCGGAACCGATGCGCTTTCGACGGCGCTCGCGCACCTGACTGAGCCGTTGCCGGAATTGCCGGTGCACCACGGCCGTTACCAGGAGGTGCTGCGCAAGCTGTTGGCCAAGGACCCGGCGGAGCGTTATCCGGATGCCGACGCATTAGTGCTGGCCCTGGACAACCTGCCGGCGGACTCGTCGGAGGCCACCTTGGTACGGCCGCTGCCGATCCCGCTGAGTTTTGACTTGGCGGGCATCACGCCTGTCACCGTCGACATACCCACCGACAAACCGCAGCCGCAGCCGATAGTGCGCCAACCGGTCGTGACGCCAACGCAGCACAACGCCCCGTCCGAACAGCGCCGTGGGCCGGTGTTGGCATTGGCCGCCGTGGCGGTTGCGGTGGCACTGGCCATCGGTGGTGCCAGCTATTGGTGGTTGAGCGGCGCCGACGAGCCGGTCAAGCCGCCCGCTGCCGTGGTGCCTGAAAAGGCGCCTGCAGCGGTGCCGCCAGCGGCGGTCGCGGTGGCTGATGGCGGCCAGCGTCCGTTATTGATGGCCGGCAAGAAGACCCTGTTCCAGCGCGTGCTCAGCAAACCCGGCGCCAAGCTTTCAGCGGACGCGGGCAGCGCGCCGGGCAAGGCGCTGCCGGCGTTTTCCGTGCTCTACGTCTACCAACGCAAAGACATCGACGGCAGCCCGTGGGTACGTGTCGGCGCCGCCACCGACGGGCGCAGCGACGGTTGGCTGCCGGCCGCCCAGGTCAGCGACTGGAAGCAAAGCCTGGTATTGAAATTCACCGAACGCTCGGGGCGCGCGCCGGTGATGTTCCTGCGCCAGTCCGGCGAGGTGGAAAAACTGCTGGCCGATCCGGCTGCGGCGAAAAGCGCGTTGGCCAGGGCGCAGAACAACCGCGAGGACAACCAGCAAGTCCTGGCCCTGGAACCCACCGCCAGCGCGGTGCCGCAAAACCAGTTTTACCTGTTGCCGATCTTTGATTCCAAAGAGAGCTTCGACGAAAACGGCCAGCCGGTGCAGCTGCTTAACGTGGCGTCCATCGACCCTGGCAGCAGCGCAGTCGCCAAGCCGTCGGCGCCCGCAATCAATGCCCATGCCGACGCCTTCCGTACCGCCGTGGTGCTGGTGGTCGACACCACCGTGTCGATGCAGCCCTATATCGATCAAGTGCGCGATGTGGTCCACGAGCTGCAAACACGCATCGCCGAGCGCGGCGAGTTGGACAGCGTCAGCTTCGGCCTGGTGGGCTTTCGCAACAGCATCAAGAAAACCCCCGGCCTGGAATACGTGGCCAAAACCCTGATCACCCTCGACCAGGGCCGCGATCCGCAGCGTTTCCTCGACCTGGCGCGGCAGGTCAAGGCCTCGACGGTGTCCAGCCACTCGTTCAACGAAGACGCGTTTGCCGGCGTGATGCAGGCGGTGGACGGCATGGACTGGTCCGGCTACGGCGGGCGCATCATCCTGCTGGTCTCCGATGCCGGCGCGCTGCGCAAGAACGACCCGTTCGCGGCCACCCAGATGAACGAAGCCGAAGTACGTCAGGCGGCGCTGGGCAAGCAGATCAAGATCTACGCGCTGCATCTGCGCACCGATGCCGGCAAGAAAACCCATGCCGGCGCCGAAAGCCAGTATCGCGTCCTCACCGCCGACGCCAACCCGCAGATCGGCGACCTGTACACCCCCGTGCCGGGCGGCGATGTGCGCAAGCTGGGCGAGCGCGTCGATGAGATCGGCACGGTGTTTGCCAACCTTGTGCATCAGGTGCGCAGCAACACGCCGCAGCCGGTGCCGTTACTCAGTGCCGCGCCGAGCCTGGCGGACAAATCCGCAGCCGTCGGTTATGCCATGCACATGGACTTCCTCGGCCGCAAGACCGCCAGCCAGGCGCCGCAACTGGTCAGCGCCTGGACCGCCGACCGCGACCTGACCAACCCGGCGCTGCCGGCGTTCCAGGTGTGCGTGATGCTGACCAAGCTGCAACTCAACGACCTGCAACAGTCGCTGAAGTTGATCGTGGATGCGGCGCGCAAGACCCAAAGCTCGCCCAAGGACTTCTTCCAGGAAATCGCCAGCGCCTCGGCCTACATGAGCCGTGACCCGCAAGCCCTGCGCAAGGGCGGCAACCTGGCCGACGGCGGCCTGTTGGGCGAGTACCTGGAGGGGCTGCCGTACCGCAGCAAGTCGCTGAACATGACCCAGGACCTGTGGTTGTCGTTGAGTGTGGCCGAGCAGGAGGATTTCATCGACGAGCTGGATTCGAAAATCCGTCTCTACGAGACCTTCCACAATGACCTGGCCAACTGGGTGCGGTTCGGTGATGCCGAGCCGGGCGATGCGTTGTACCGCGTGCCGTTGTCGACGCTGCCGTGATGCTGAGCCTGAACGCGGTGCACAAGAGCCGGGGCGTCGGCAGCCAGCGCTATAGCCTGATAATTCCGGCGCTGCACCTGCGCGCGGGTGAGCAACTGGCGATTGTCGGGCCCAGCGGCTGCGGCAAAAGCACCTTGCTCGATATGCTCGCACTGGTGCTGGCGCCGGACCGGATCGGGCAGTTCGAACTCAACCGGATCGACATCGATGGGCTGTGGCGCGCCGACCGGCAAACCGATCTCGCCCAGTTGCGCAGCCGGCATTTGGGCTATGTGCTGCAAACCGGCGGGCTGCTGGAGTTTCTCGATGTACGCGGCAATATTGCCTTGCCCCGGCAGTTGCTGGGTTTGAAGGACGACGGCAGCGTGGCGCGCCTGGCCGAGCAATTGCAAATCAGCGATCAACTGCACAAGCGTCCGGCGGCGCTGTCGGTGGGCCAGCGCCAACGCGTGAGCTGCGCCCGCGCCCTGGCCCATGCACCGCAACTGGTGTTG
>NZ_CVTO01000033.1:0-5448 GCF_900004715.1 Pseudomonas sp. 24 E 13 | reverse complement strand
TGCCCCACAGAACGCCAGCGATGCGCTGGCCCAGGCCCAGTCCCATATCGACCGTGGCCACCTGAACCAGGCGGCCGATGTACTTGAGCAAGCGATCAAGCGCGAGCCCAAGCGCAGCGACCTGCGTTTGAAATTGATGGAAGTGTACGGGCTGCAAAATAACAAGGACGGTTTCGTCAACCAGGAGCGTCAACTGGTGGCCAACGGTGAAAACCATGCCCAGGTCGAGCAGCTCAAAAGTCGTTTCCCGGCCATGGCGGTGTTGGCGGCAGGCGTAAGTGCGGCAGTGGCCGCTGCGGCCCTGGACGCGCAGTACGTCAAGGACTTGCTGGAAGACAAGCCGGCTGCGCCTGCGCCAGAGCCTGTGGATACCGATTTCGATCTGAGCCTGGACGAGCTGGAGGCGGCATCGCCGGCTGAGGTCAACGACGATCAGCAGACATTCGAGGCGCTTCTTCAGCAGCAGACGGCAGCCAATGCCAGTGCCGACGACCTGTCGGACTTCGACCTGGATCTGCAACTGGATGCACCGGCGTCCGCGCAATCGGATGATGACTTCCTCTCCGGGCTCGAAGAGCAGATGAAGGATGCGCCTGCCGTCGAGCCGCCGACCCTGGCCCCTACGGCCCTGGATGACTTCGATTTGCCGGAAGATTTCGACCTCTCCCTGGCGGACGAGCCCGAATCGGCGGCCAAGCCGGACGCCTTCGCGTCGGAGCTGGATGACGTCAACGCCGAGCTGGACCGTCTGTCCCAGAGCCTGGAGCATCCCTCCATCGAGCCATCGTTCACGGCTGAAGATGCCGCGCTCGGTGACGATGAGCCCGAGTTCGATTTCCTCTCGGGCACCGATGAGGTCGCCACCAAGCTGGACCTCGCCCAGGCCTATATCGACATGGGCGATGCCGATGGCGCCAAGGACATCCTGTCCGAAGTGCTGACCGAGGGCAACGAGAGCCAGCGCGGCGAGGCCAAGGAAATGCTCGGCCGGATCTGAAGGCTGATAAACCTCCACTGTGGGGCAGGGCGTGCTTCTCCCCACAGTTGGCTTGGCGCCCCTCCCCAACAAAAGCGCCCGTCGCGCAGCCGTCGCCTTTATAATGCCCGCCTTCGCGCAACTCATCAGGCTCTCAGTTCTTGGCAAATATAGATAACGCGGCCGCCGAAATGGCGGCCGCAGGCTTTTACCGCATCGCCCTCGGCGTGGAATACAAAGGCTCGCGCTATCGCGGCTGGCAGCGCCAGGCATCCGGCGTGCTGACGGTGCAGGAAACCCTGGAAAACGCTTTGTCGAAAGTCGCTGACTCGCCGGTGTCGCTGATGTGTGCCGGGCGGACCGACGCGGGGGTGCATGCCTGCGGCCAAGTGGTGCATTTCGACACCCAGGCCGAACGCTCGATGAAGGCCTGGGTAATGGGCGCCAATATCAATCTGCCCCATGACGTCAGCGTCACGTGGGCCAAGGTCATGCCGGCGCATTTTCATGCGCGTTTCAAGGCCATCGCCCGGCGCTACCGCTACGTGATTTATAACGATCAGATCCGCCCGGCGCACTTGAACCAGGAAATTACCTGGAACCACCGCCCGCTGGATGCCGAGCGCATGGCCGAGGCCGCGCAGCATCTTGTCGGGGTGCATGATTTCAGCGCATTCCGTGCCGGCCAATGCCAGGCCAAATCGCCGATCAAAGAAGTCCACCATCTGCGCGTGACCCGTCATGGCAAGATGATTGTGGTGGATATCCGTGCCGGGGCATTCCTGCACCACATGGTGCGCAACATTGCGGGTGTGTTGATGACCATCGGTACCGGCGAACGTCCGGTGGAATGGGCCAGGGAAGTGCTGGAAAGCCGCGTGCGCCGTACCGGTGGGGTGACGGCGCATCCGTTCGGCCTGTATCTGGTGGAGGTGGAGTACCGCGACGAGTTCGAACTGCCGGAGCGTTTTATCGGGCCACACTTCCTCACCGGTTTCAGCGAACTTGGCGGCTGACGCCCGCAAGCGCTTTTGTTACCATCCGGGACTTTCTCGGTTCAATCCCTGAGGTTTCTACGATATGTCAGCCGTTCGCAGCAAGATTTGCGGGATTACCCGCATCGCAGACGCGTTGGCGGCGGTCGAGGCGGGGGCGGATGCCATAGGTCTGGTGTTTTACGCCAGGAGCCCACGCGCGGTGGATGTGTTGCAGGCCCGGGCCATCATCGCCGCGCTGCCACCGTTCGTGACCACCGTGGGCTTGTTCGTCAATGCCAGCCGGTGTGAACTCAATGAAACCCTGGATGCCGTGCCGCTGGACATGCTGCAGTTTCACGGCGACGAAACCCCGGACGAATGCGAGAGCTACCAGCGTCCCTATATCAAGGCGCTGCGCGTCAAGGCCGGCGACGATATCGCCGCCGCCTGTGCCGCTTATACGGGCGCGCGCGGGATTCTGCTGGACACCTATGTCGAAGGCGTTCCCGGCGGTACGGGCGAAGCGTTCGACTGGTCGCTGATCCCGGCGGGCTTGAGCAAGCCGCTGATCCTGGCCGGTGGGCTCACCCCGTCGAATGTCGGCGCCGCCATCGAGCAGGTTCGGCCGTATGCCGTGGATGTCAGCGGCGGGGTGGAGCAGGGCAAGGGCATCAAGGATCACGCCAGGATTCGCGCGTTCATGCAGGCCGTGCGCAACAGCAGCGGTGCGATGTGACGGCTGGCAGTCTGCCGCCGTCCATAACTACCACTGTGTAAAACAGCACCGGCGCCGCCCGCGGGAGGCCCGGAAACGAAGTGGCAACCCTGCGCTGGCAGGTTGTCTGGAAGGCTGAGGATACAGGCGGGAAATGGCTGGTCGAACCTCTGACCCCGTCCCGCCGACATCATCGCCACATATGAATTTAGCTCAAGGGCATACGCGGGGCTGTGTTCAAGCCACCGGTACTGGAGAAAGAAAGCATGAGCAACTGGTTAGTAGACAAACTGATCCCTTCGATCATGCGTTCCGAGGTGAAGAAAAGCTCGGTTCCTGAAGGTCTGTGGCACAAGTGCCCATCCTGCGACGCGGTGCTGTACCGCCCGGAGCTGGAAAAGACCCTGGACGTTTGCCCCAAGTGCAACCACCACATGCGTATTGGCGCGCGCGCGCGTATCGACATCTTCCTCGACGCCGACGGCCGCAACGAGCTGGGCGCTGACCTGGAGCCGGTCGACCGTCTCAAGTTCCGCGACAGCAAGAAGTACAAGGACCGTCTGGTCGGCGCGCAGAAGCAGACCGGCGAGAAAGACGCGCTGATCTCCGTCAGCGGCAAGCTGCTGGGCATGCCGGTGGTGGTGTCTGCGTTCGAATTCTCCTTCATGGGCGGCTCCATGGGTGCCATCGTCGGCGAGCGTTTCGTGCGCGCCGCCAACTATGCCCTGGAAAACCGCTGCCCGATGATCTGCTTCGCCGCCTCCGGTGGCGCGCGTATGCAGGAAGCGCTGATTTCCCTGATGCAAATGGCCAAGACCTCGGCGGTATTGGCGCGTCTGCGCGAAGAAGGCATTCCGTTCATCTCGGTATTGACCGACCCGGTATACGGCGGCGTTTCCGCCAGCCTGGCGATGCTGGGCGACGTGATCGTCGGCGAGCCCAAAGCCCTGATCGGCTTTGCCGGCCCGCGCGTCATCGAACAGACCGTGCGTGAAAAATTGCCGGAAGGTTTCCAGCGCAGCGAGTTCCTGCTCGAACACGGCGCCATCGACCTGATTATCCCGCGCGGTGAGCTGCGGCCACGCCTGGGTAACCTGCTGGCGCAAATGATGGGCTTGCCAACGCCTGTCTACGTCGCGCCTAAAGTCGAGCCGATTGTCGTGCCGCCGGTGCCGGCAAACCTATGACCCAACGTACCCTGGGCGAATGGCTCGCCTACCTCGAGCAGTTGCATCCGTCCGCCATCGACATGGGCCTGGAGCGCTCGCAACAGGTAGCGGCCCGCCTGGGGTTGGGGCGCCCGGCACCGCGTGTTATCACCGTAACCGGCACCAACGGCAAAGGCTCGACCTGCGCCTTTGTCGCCGCGCTGCTGCAGGCCCAGGGGCTGAAAGTCGGCGTCTACAGTTCGCCGCACCTGCTGCGCTATAACGAGCGGGTGCAGCTCAATGGCGTCGACGCGAGCGACGCGCAACTCTGCGAAGCCTTCGCCGCCCTCGATGCCGGGCGTGGCGATATTTCCCTGACCTATTTCGAGATGGGCACCCTGGCGGCGCTGTGGCTGTTCGAGCGTGCGCAACTCGATATCGTCGTCTTGGAAGTGGGCCTGGGCGGGCGTCTTGACACGGTCAACGTGGTGGACGCCGATGTGGCGCTGGTCACCAGTATCGGTGTCGACCATGTCGATTACCTGGGCGATACCCGCGAATCCGTGGCTTACGAAAAGGCCGGAATCTTTCGCCCCGGCAAACCTGCGCTGTGCGGTGATCCAGACCCACCGCAACCCTTGCTGGACAAGGTGCGGGAGCTCGATTGCCCGTTCTACCTGCGCGGGCGCGACTTCAATCTCCAGATCAACGATCAGCATTGGCAATGGTCCGGGCGCGATGCTCGGGGTCAACAGGTAGTGCTGCGCGATTTGCCGCTGCTGAACCTGCCGATGGAGAATGCCGCGCTCGCGCTGCAAGCCTATCTGTTGCTGGATCTGCCGTGGAATGCCGGGCAAATTGCCGCAACCCTGCTGGCGACGCGGGTTGTGGGGCGCCTGGATCGGCGCACCGTCGAGTGGCAAGGCAAGCGTCTTAACCTGCTGCTGGATGTGGGTCATAACCCCCACGCTGCAGAATACCTGGCGCAACGGCTGATGCGCACGCCATTGTCCGGCCGTCGCCTGGCGGTGTTCGGCTTGCTGGCTGACAAGGATCTTGATGGCGTGGTTGCGCCGTTGCTCGCCAGCGTTGAGTCATGGGCCGTTGCGCCGCTGGATACGCCGCGTAGCCGTGCGGCAGCTGAACTGCAGGTTGCCTTGCAGAACCTTGGTGCGCCGGTGGCGTCGTATGCAAGCGTCACTGCCGCCCTTGAGGCGCAATGTGCGGTGGCGACGGCCGACGACGAGATTCTGTTGTTCGGATCATTTTATTGTGTTGCCGAGGCGCTCGAATGGCTGGCCCGGCGCTCCACGGAGGAAGCTGCACATGGCATTACTCGATAGCGCATACAAGCAGCGAATGGTCGGAGCCTTGGTGTTGGTGGCATTGGCGGTGATTTTCCTGCCGATGCTGTTTTCCCGTCAGGACGAACAGCGCCAGGTGGTGGTTGAAGCGCCCGCTGCGCCTCAGGCGCCGGTGGTGCCCCAGGTTCAGGTGGAACCGGTGGTGGTGCCTGAACCGCAGGCCCTGCCTGAGGAAGAGCCCGTGCCGACCGATGCCGAGGTCGCTGCCCAGCAGGCGCCTTCCATGCCGGTGCAGCCGAGTGTTCCTGTGGTCAAACCGGCTCCGTCA
>NZ_CVTO01000151.1:5689-27369 GCF_900004715.1 Pseudomonas sp. 24 E 13 | reverse complement strand
GCGAACGCGCGCAAGTGCGCGATGATCGACGCCATGCGCCCGGTCAGTTCGCTGATCAACTTGAGGTTACCGCGGGCATCGGCGGTGCGTTCATGGTCGAGCAGCACTTCAGCGTTTTCCGCGTAGCTGCGAATCGCCGCCAGGGGTTGGTTCAGTTCATGGCTGATGCTGGCCGACATGGTGCCCAGCGCCGAGAGTTTACCGGCCTGTACCAGGTCGTCCTGGGCGCGTACCAGTTCCTGCTGGGCGTGTTCGCGCTCCAGCACTTCCTGTTTCAGGCGCCGATTCAGGCCCTCCAGGTCGCTGGTCCGCTCGGCCACGCGCATTTCCAGCTCGCGGCGGGCCTTGGCTTCGAAGGCGATGCGCTCCAGATAATGGCGACGGCGCTGCATCATCAAGCCGAGCAGCAGCATCAGCACCAGCAATGTCGCGCCGCCGACGGCCACCACGGTGCGCACCGGGCGGTTGATCAGCGACTGTGGGGCGAGGATTTCCACGTTCCAGCCGGTTTCGGCGATGGCGGTGGATTGACGCAGCCAGGCGCTGCTGCTGAGGTTCAGTGGCTGCGGATCACGGGTCGGGTAGGGCTGGATGGCAATAATGGCCTGGCGTTCTTCGTCGGTCAGCGGGCGTGTGGCGCGGAACCGCCATTGCGGGCGCGAGGTGAGGATCACCACGCCATTGTGGTCGGTCACCAGCAGTTGTTCCGGGGTATTGCCCCACAGGCTCTCGGTGTGGTCCAGGTCGACCTTGACCACCAGCACACCGATGATTTTCTCATCATCGCGCACGGCGGCGGCGAAGAAATAGCCGCGCTTGGCCGAGGTGGTGCCCAGCCCGAAAAAGCGTCCCAGGCGCCCGGCCATGGCTTCGCTGAAATAGGGGCGAAAGGAAAAATTGCGCCCTACAAAGCTGTCTTGCTTATCCCAGTTGGACGCGGCGAGGGTCTTGCCGGTGGTGTCCATCAGGTACATCACCTCCACCCCGGCCTGGGCGGCGACATCCTTGAGCAGCACGTTGGCATTGACCAGGTTGGTGCTGATCTGCGGCGCATCCAGCGCGGTGCGCAGGGCCGGCAGGTCACCGAGGATCTGCGGCAGCACTTCATAGCGATGCAGGGTGCCCAACAGGTTGGCGACGTACAGGTCCAGGGTCTGACGGTTCTGCCCGGCCAGTTCGCTGCGGTAGTAGCGCTCGGCCAAGTGTTCCAGCGGCCATAGCAGCGGCGCCAGGCACAACGCCAACAGGGCCAGGCTGCGCCAGCGGGGTCTTCGTGGAAGAGGTGGGGTCATGGGGATCATGCGCCTGTGGGTACAGGCGCATTATGCCTAGTGCTGCCTGGCAAGACACTCGTGCAATGCGTCCTGCCATTGCGGCTGGCTGACGTGCCAGTGCTGCTGCAGGCGGCTGCAATCGAGGCGTGAGTTCAGCGGGCGCATGGCGGGTGTTGGGTAGGCGCTGGACGGGATCGCTTCCAGCTCGGCACAGGGTTTGCCTTCGGCACGCAGTTGCTCGCCAATCGCCTCGGCAAAGCCGAACCATGAGGTTTCACCCTGGGCAGTCAGGTGATAAACGCCCCACTCGCCGGCGTCACCGGCTTGCCAGCGCTCGATCAGTGCGCGCGTACTGTCGGCGATAGTCCCGGCCCACGTCGGCGCGCCGATCTGGTCGGCGACGATGCGCATCTGCGGTTTTTCCTGCAGCAGGCGCTGCATGGTCAGCAGGAAGTTCTTGCCGTGGCTGGAATACACCCAACTGGTGCGCAGAATCAGGTACTTGCCACCTACAGCCGCAATCGCCTGTTCACCCGCCAGTTTGCTCTGGCCGTACACACCCAGTGGGTTGGGCGTGTCGTTTTCGGTGTACGGGGCAGGTTTGCTGCCGTCGAACACGTAGTCGGTGGAGTAATGAATCAGCGGGATACCCAACGCCTTGGCTTCTTCGGCGAGAATGCCGGGAGCGATGGCGTTGATGGCGAAAGCTGCGTCCGGCTCGCTTTCGGCCTGATCGACCGCAGTGTGGGCGGCGGCGTTGATGATCAGGTCGGGACGGTGAGCGCGCACCTGTTGGCGAATCTGCTCGGCGTTGGCCAGATCAAGCTGGTCGCGGCCCAGCACGACGAGTTCGCCCAGGCCCTGGAGGCGCTGTTGCAGCGCCTGGGAGACCTGGCCGTGCTGACCGGTGATCAATATCTTCAGGGGCGCTGTCACGGGAACAGGTCCGCATCCTTCAGGCTTTTACCTACCTGATCCTTGGCGGACAGGGTCGGTGGGCCATCGAGCTGCCAATCGATATTGAGGTCCGTGTCGTCCCAGCGAATGCAACGCTCTGCCGACGGGGTGTAGTAATCCGTCGTCTTGTAGAGGAATTCGGCGTAATCGCTCAGCACAAGGAAACCGTGGGCAAAGCCCGGTGGTATCCACAGCTGCCGATTGTTTTCGGCAGACAGGCGCACGCTGGCCCATTTACCGAAATGAGGAGAGCTGCGGCGGATATCCACCGCCACATCCAGCACTTCCCCAGCCGTCACACGCACCAGTTTTCCCTGGGCGTGTTCGACCTGGTAGTGCAGGCCACGCAGCACGCCTTTCAAGGAGCGTGAGTGGTTGTCCTGCACAAACTGAAGTTTCAACCCGCTGGCGTTTTCAAACTCGCGGGCGTTGAAGCTCTCGTAAAAAAAGCCGCGGTCATCGCCGAATACTTTCGGTTCGATGACCAATACACCAGGCAGCTCAGTGGTGCTCACATTCATTTAGGGTTCCCGGCCAACATGTACAGATATTGACCATAGCCGGTTTTGCCGAAATATTTAGCCCGTTCCAGCAAATAGTCACGATCAATCCAGCCGTTGTCGTAGGCGATTTCTTCCAGGCAGGCGACTTTCAGGCCCTGGCGATGCTCGATGGTCTGCACGTAAGTGGACGCTTCCAGCAGGCTGTCATGGGTGCCGGTGTCGAGCCAGGCGAAGCCGCGCCCAAAACGTTCAACATGCAGGTCGCCGCGCTTGAGGTAGGCGTTGTTGACGTCGGTAATCTCCAACTCGCCGCGTGGCGAAGGCTGCACGGCCTTGGCGATCTTGATCACGTCGTTGTCGTAGAAATACAGGCCGGTCACCGCATAGCTGGATTTAGGCTTGGTCGGTTTCTCTTCAATCGACAGGGCGCGGCCGTCCTTGTCGAAATCGATCACGCCGAAACGCTCCGGGTCCTTGACCCAGTAGCCGAACACCGTGGCGCCGGATGGGCGTTTTGCGGCATTGCGCAGCTGATCACCGAAGTGCTGGCCGTGGAAGATGTTGTCTCCCAGGATCAGGCACACCGGGTCGTTACCAATGAACTCCTCGCCAATGATGAACGCCTGGGCCAAACCATCGGGCGAAGGCTGTTCTGCATAGCTGAAGCGCACGCCGAACTGGCTGCCGTCACCCAGCAGGTTGCGGTATTGCGGCAGGTCCACCGGCGTAGAAATCACCAGGATGTCCTTGATCCCCGCCAGCATCAGCACCGAGATCGGGTAGTAGATCATCGGCTTGTCATACACCGGCAACAGTTGTTTGGACACGCCCAGGGTAATGGGGTGCAAACGGGTGCCGGAACCGCCGGCCAATACAATTCCCTTCATCATGCGATCAGATCCTTTACGTCAGTATTGCCAAGTCGTTCACCTTGATAGCTGCCATCCTGGACCCTGCGGCACCATTCCAGGTTATCGAGGTACCACTGCACGGTCTTGCGCAGTCCGGTCTCAAAGGTTTCTTCCGGGACCCAGCCCAGTTCGCGCTCGATTTTGCTGGCGTCGATCGCGTAGCGTTGGTCGTGGCCCGGACGATCCTTGACGAAAGTAATCAGGTCGGTGAATTTTTCCACGCCGGCCGGACGCTGTGGCGCCAGCTCTTCCAACAGCGCGCAGATGCCGCGTACGACGTCGATATTCTTCTGTTCGTTGTGGCCGCCGATGTTGTAGGTCTCGCCCACCACCCCAGTCGTCACCACCTTCAGCAGCGCACGGGCGTGATCCTCGACGAACAGCCAGTCGCGCACTTGCAGACCATCGCCATACACCGGCAGCGGCTTGCCCGCGAGGGCGTTGAGAATCACCAGTGGGATCAGTTTCTCAGGGAAGTGGAACGGCCCGTAGTTGTTCGAGCAGTTGGTCAACAGCACCGGCAGGCCGTAGGTACGCTGCCAGGCGCGGACCAGGTGGTCGGAGGCTGCCTTGCTGGCCGAGTACGGCGAGCTGGGGGCGTAAGGCGTGGTTTCGGTGAACAGATCGTCCACGCCGTGCAGGTCGCCGTACACCTCGTCGGTGGAGATGTGGTGAAAACGGAACGCGCTTTTGGCCGGTTCAGCCAGCTTCTGCCAATAGGCACGGGTGGCTTCGAGCAGGCTGTAGGTGCCGACGATGTTGGTCTGGATAAAATCCGACGGGCCGTCGATGGAACGGTCCACATGGGACTCGGCCGCCAGGTGCATGATCGCGTCTGGCTCAAAGCGCGCCAGTACGGCGCTGACGGTGGCCTGGTCGATGATATCGGCCTGGACGAACTCGTAGCGGCTGTTGGACGCAATGCTGGCCAGCGACTCAAGGTTGCCGGCGTACGTGAGCTTGTCCAGGTTGAGCACTTCGTGCTCAGTGTGCTGGATCAGATGCCGGATCAGGGCCGAGCCAATAAATCCGGCACCGCCGGTGATGAGAATGCGCATGTCGAGGGCCTTTTCCTTAGACGGACATTAAGCGAAAGAAGCATAGCTTGAGTTGTGAATCGAACGGGCGCAAGCGCGGCGAGCAGGAGGGGTTGATTAACGCCCCCGAACAATGGCGATATAGACGCCTGATAAAACCGAGGTCGTCACAATGTTGCTCGCCCCATTGGTCCATCGCGCCAGTCTGCCGTGCCTCTGGTTGAGCCTTGAGCAGGCAGCTATCTGCTTGAGCACTGTTACGGCCTGAGTGGCACATTGCGATCTCTGGGCAGTCAGCAAGACCTTAACTTCAACATTGACAGTGCCCTGAGGGGCTTCGTTCTGAAAATTTGCCGGGTGACAGTTGTAAAAATCGATTGTTATCGGCTGAATGCGATTGTTTTTATAAAATTCCATATTTTTAAGCTACTAAAGCCGATATTTATCCGTTATAAAGTCGGCTTTCACCCCATTCGGAGCCTTCATCGTCATGACTACCTTGCACAGCACGCCTCGCGCCGATGGCTTTCATATGCCCGCCGAATGGGCGCCACAAACCCAGACCTGGATGATCTGGCCCGAGCGCCCGGACAACTGGCGCCTGGGCGGCAAGCCGGCGCAGGCGGCCCACGTGGCCGTGGCCAAGGCCATCGCACGGTTCGAACCGGTGACCGTCGCGGTTTCCGCCGGCCAGTACGAAAACGCCCGCAGCCGCCTCGACGTGCCGAATATCCGCGTGGTGGAGATGTCCAGCGACGACGCGTGGGTGCGGGACACCGGCCCGACATTCGTGATCAACGACAGCGGCGAAGTGCGCGGTGTGAACTGGGATTTCAACGCCTGGGGCGGGTTTGACGGCGGTTTGTATGCGCCGTGGAACCGCGACTCACAAGTGGGCGGCAAGATTCTCGAGATCGAGCGCGCCTCACGTTACCGCACCGAAGGCTTCGTACTGGAGGGCGGTTCCATTCACGTCGACGGCGAAGGCACCCTGATCACCACCGAAGAGTGCCTGTTGAACCGCAACCGCAATCCGCACCTGGATCGCGCAGCCATTGAAGCGGTACTCAGCGCCAACCTGGCTGTGGATAAGATCATCTGGTTGCCGGATGGCCTGTTCAACGACGAAACCGACGGCCATGTGGATAACTTCTGCTGCTACGTGCGCCCCGGTGAAGTGCTGCTGGCCTGGACCGACGACCCGCAAGACCCGAACTACGCGCGCTGCCATGCCGCCATGGACGTACTGCAAAGCAGCACTGACGCCCAGGGCCGCTCGTTCACGGTGCACAAGATGCCGATTCCAGGGCCGCTGTACGCTACCGAGGAAGAATGTGCCGGTGTCGATCCGGTGGACGGGAGCCAGGAACGTAATCCGAGCGTGCGCTTGGCCGGCTCCTACGTAAACTTCCTGATCGTCAACGGCGGCATCATCGCGCCGAGCTTCGACGACCCGCTGGACCACCAGGCCAAGCAGATCCTGCAGAACCTGTTCCCGCAACACGAAGTAGTGATGGTGCCGGGCCGCGAACTGTTACTGGGGGGCGGCAACATTCACTGCCTGACCCAGCAGCAGCCCGCCCCGCAGA
This sequence comes from Pseudomonas sp. 24 E 13, assembly GCF_900004715.1. Lineage (NCBI taxonomy): Bacteria > Pseudomonadati > Pseudomonadota > Gammaproteobacteria > Pseudomonadales > Pseudomonadaceae > Pseudomonas > Pseudomonas sp. 24 E 13. Next base: position 21,098 of record NZ_CVTO01000151.1, on the reverse strand, counting down.
GAAATTGAGTGCAGTTGTAACAGTGCCTTGATGGCGAGTGAGCACCGCGAGATAGCGGTGTTCCAGGCAAGCCCGTGGCCCTGCAAGGTCGCGGGCTTTTTTGCTTCTCAATACCCGTGAATACGGGACATTGGCATAGCTCTTGTATCGCAGAGAGGCGACAGGGACTCAGGTCAAGACCGCGTTGTTCTGTCACATACCTTGAGTACGTTAGCCGCTCACGCAGCAGGAGAGAGCGCTGAAATGAATGCCGAAATCAACCCGATCTACATGCGCACGTTCCACCCGGTGCGGGTCGATGGCGATGCCATCCACGCGCTGGGGCTCTGGTTGAGGGAAAACGGCTCGCGGCAAGTCAGGCAACAGCCTGACTTGCGCAGCGTGATGAGCGAACGCTACCCGGCGGGTTTGTTCACGGAGGATGAGGTGCAGGTGTTGTGCGAGCTGATGAGTCACTGAACAGCTGCCACATCGCGCGAGAAACTTTAGAAGCTGTAGGTGCCTGTCACCACCACGCTACGCGGCTCCCCCGGCTGAATCTGCGCGACGCTGGTGGCCGAGGCGTAGTAGCGTTTGTCGGCGATATTGTTCAGCGCAGCCCTCACGTCCCATTCTTTCTGACGGAACCCGGCCAGCGCGTCCCAGCGGCCATAACCGGGTAATACCACCGTGTTGAGGTTGTCGGCATAACGGTCACCGACCAGGGTCAGGCCGGTTTCCGCGTACCAGCCCATCTCCGGTTTCCAGGTGATGAACACGCTGGCATTGCGCTTGGCCACGTCGCTGATGCGCTTGCCTTCGAAACCGTTGTTGTCCTCCTCGACCTTGGCATCCTGCAGGCCGATGCCGCCGCGCACATACCAATTGCCGACGAGCTTGCCGGTGGCGGTCAGCTCGATGCCGCGCGAACGTTGCTTGCCTGTCAGCAGGGTAATGGTGCGGTCCAGCGGGTCGCTGGTGCGGCGGTTGTAGAGTTCAAGCTCGTACACCGCCAGGGTGGTGCTCAAGCGGTCGTCAAGCCAATCGCTTTTCACCCCGATTTCTTTCTGTTTGGTCAGCTCGGGGCTCAGGTCGTTGACGCTGCCGGCGGCGTTCGGCGTGATGCCGATCAAACCGCCGCCTGCCGGGGAGAACGTCTTGCTCCACGAAGCATAGAAGGAGTGATGCTCCAGCGGCGTCCACACCAGGCCGACGCGGGGGCTGGTGCTGTGGCTTTTCACGTCCTGTTGAGTGTTGAGCAGCTTGTTGGTGGTGTCGACTTCGAAGCGGTCATAACGCAGCCCGCCCAACAGTTGCCACTGATCGTTCAGGCGCAGTTGATCCTGCACGTACAGGGCGCGGCTTTCGACTTCAGTGTGGTTGTCGCTCGAAACGCTCATGCGCCCGGTATGCCTGAGGTGACGGTTGGGTTGGTGCAGATTCAGGCTCGGTACAGCCTGGCCGCCCCGATTGGGCGCGGTGGCCGAGTAGAGTTTCGGGTCGCGGCGCTGGCTGCCCAGTTCAATCCCGGTGAGCAGGCGGTGCTCCAGCCCGAAGGTCTCGAAACCCCCTTCCAGTTCAAGGTTGTTGAACACGTTGCGGGTGGTCAGGTCCTGCTGCCAGTGCTGGCGGCTGACGGTGTTGGTTCTCGCGTCGTAGCCGGTCTGGTAGGTGTTGTCGAAATCGCTGTCGAGCTTGAACACGCCCAGGGTGTGGCGCAGTTGCCAGTTGTCGTTGAGCTCATAGGCCAGTTTGGAGCGCAGGGACTGGGATGTGTCATCGATGTAATCGCCGCTGGAGAAATAGGTAGTGCTGCGGCTCACATCCGCAGGACGCCCATTGACGCCAGGAATGCCGCGGTCCGGCGTGCGGTTGTAGCGGCTGTATTCGTATTGCACCAGCCAGTTCAGCTCGGGCGTGAGTTGCCAGCTCATCGACGGCGCGAACAACTGGCGGTTGCCACTGACGCCATCGCGAAAGCTGTTGTTGTCCTGGTTGCCCATGTTCAGGCGCAGGCTGATGTTATCGCTGGGGTCGGTACTCAGGTCGGCGTACAGGCTGCGCAAATCGTTGCTGCCGCCCTGGGCTTCTAAGCTGGATGCGCGGCCGGGACTTGGCAGTTTGCTCACACGGTTGACGATCCCGCCCTGGCCGCCGCGCCCGTAAAGCACCGCTGCCGGGCCCTTCAGCACCTCGATACGCTCGATGTTGTGCAGGTCACGCACGTATTGGCTGTCGTCGCGGATGCCGTCCAGGTAAAAGTCATTGCTCGCATCGAAACCGCGGATACGCAGGCTGTCGAAGCGCGTGTCGGCGCCGCTGCTGACGTTGGGGATACCGCTCAACGCCTGGCCCAGATCGTGGGTGCCATAGGCGCGCAGGCTGTCGGTTTTCACCGAATCAATCGCCTGGGGCACGTAACGCACGGCGGTCGCGGTGCGCGTGGCAGTGGTGCTTTGCTTGATGCGTGGGTCGTCTTCGTCGAGTTCCGCGCTGATCGAGGTGGCAGGCAACACTGTGGTAGCACAGGCAAAACCGGCAGACAGCACAGCAGAAAGCCCAAGAAGAACGGGCGTCAGGCGAGGGGCAGGCATGGGAAAAAGTGTCCGAATTGTCAGGGATGAGAAAGCGCGCAAATGGTAATGCTTTGCATTTGCTTGCGGGATCTATTCCCAAACGTATCGTCGGTTAATTTGTTACTTAGTGTGTTTTTTTGCAGGGGCTGTTGGGATTTTTGGACGGTTACCCAAGCGCAATAGGTCTGTGCTTAGAATTATTTAGCCTAAATACAGGTGCTTCACGAAATTGACACATAGTTCAACGCGCGCATAGGATTGCGCCCAACGCCTGTGGCTGACAGCCATGACTCATCCAATAAGAAAAGGCCCGCGGCAGTTCAGTCGTCCGCGGGCCTTGTTTTTTTTGGAGAAAGTCGACACCGGAAAATGATAGGGGCCTGGTGTCATAGCGCGTACTCAACCAGTAATAAGGAATATAAGAACATGTTGAAGCAACGGATGAGTCTGATCGCTCTGGGGATTTTGAGCGCATCGACAGCCATGGCGAACGACCAGGAGCAATCCAAGGGTTTCGTCGAAGACAGCCACCTGAACATCGCAGCACGCAACGCCTACATCAGCCGTGACTACAAAAACGGCAAGCAGGACAAAGCCGAGTGGGGCCAGGGCTTCATCGGCAAGTTCGAGTCCGGTTTCACCCAGGGCACGGTAGGGGTGGGTGTGGACGTGATCGGCCAATACGCCATCCGTCTGGACGGCGGTAAAGGTCGCAGCGGCGCCGGCGGTATCGATTTCTTCAAGCAAGGCGACAGCGGCGAAGCGGCCAACGATCTGGCCAAAGGCGGCGCAGCCGTCAAGGCGCGCATTTCCAACACCGTGATCAAATACGGTCAGCAGATGCCGGCCGTGCCGGTCCTGCAGTACGACAACTCGCGCCTGTTGTCGGAAACCTACGAGGGCACCTCGATCGTTTCCAAGGAAATCGCCGGCCTGCAACTGGACGCCGGTCACTTCACCAAGGAAGCCCGCAAGAGTGCCGAAGGCAGCGACAGCGGCCGCCTGAAGAGCATCAACTACATCGGTGGCAGCTACAAATTCACCGAAAGCCTGTCGGCTGCCCTGTATGCCTCCGATATGCAGGACGTGCTGAAGAAGCAATACGTCAACGTCAACTACGTGCTGGCGCTGCCAGAGAAACAGTCGCTGACCTTTGACTTCAACGGCTACAAAACCAAGCTGGACCGCAGCTTCGCCCTGGAAAACCAAGGTGATGCGGACGCACGCGACAACAAAATCTGGAGCCTGGGCGCTACCTGGGCTGTTGGCCCGCACAGCTTCACCGTCGCTCACCAGCGCAGCACCGGCGACACCGGCTACCTGTACGGCGGCTACCGCAACGCCGGCGGCATCGGCGATGGCGGCAATACCATCCTGCTGGCCAACTCCTACTGGTCCGACTTCAACGGCAAGGACGAGCGCTCCTGGCAGGCCGGCTACGGCATCGACTTCACCACCTTCGGTGTACCGGGCCTGACTTACAACGTTGCCTACGTGCGCGGTACCAACATCGACGACGGCACCGGCCGTGGCGATGGCACCGAGCGCGAAATCTGGAACCAGTTCAAGTACGTGGTCCAAAGCGGCCCGGCCAAAGACCTGAGCCTGCGTGCGCGTGCCTCGTGGTTGCGCGTTTCCAACAACGCCAGCAACTACAACGTAGGCGGTAACGAGCTGCGCCTGTTCGCCGACTACCCGATCAATGTTTTCTGATTGATCGCACGTCGTGCCTGATACCAGGCCATGAAAAACCCCGACTGGCTCGGGGTTTTTTTATGCTCGAAATAAGCTTATTGGAGGGTGATGGTGACCTTGCCTTTTGCCCTTCCCTGATCGACGTACCGCAATGCCTGCGCGGTCGATTCGAAAGGAAAGGAGCGGTCGATGACCGGTTTGATAACGCCCGCCTCGATCAGCGCAGTGATTTTCTGCAGTTGTATTCCATCGGCATGCATAAACAAAAATGCATAGCTCACCCCGCGCTTGCGGGCTTTTCTGCGAATGCCGCTGCTCAGCAGGCGCATGACCTGCCCCAGCACCCAGGGCAAGCCCTGCGATTGGGCAAATTGCGCGGTGGGCGGTCCTGACAGAGAAATAAGCTGTCCACCAGGCTTGAGCACCTTGAGCGACTTCTCCAGTACATCGCTGCCGAGGCTGTTCAATACCATGTCGAAATCGTGCAACTCGTTGGCAAAATCCTGCTGTTTGTAATCGATGACCACATCTGCCCCAAGTGCTTTCACCCATTCGACATTCGCCGTACTGGTGGTGGTCGCCACGAAGGCGCCGAGGTGCTTGGCGAGCTGGATGGCGAGCGTGCCGACACCGCCGGAACCGGCATGAATCAACACCTTCTGGCCTCTTTTCACCTGGGCGGTTTCAACCAGCACCTGCCAGGCCGTCAAGGCGGCCAAGGGCATGGCAGCCGCTTCGGCCATGCTCAGGTTCGAGGGTTTGAACGCCAGCGCGTTTTCATGCACGGCGATCAACTCGGCAAAGGTCCCGATCCGTGACTCGGGAGGGCGTGCATAGACCTCGTCTCCCGGCTTGAATCGCGTGACCGCCGCACCTGTGCGAACCACCACTCCGGCCAGATCATTGCCCAATATCAACGGAAACCTGTAGGGCAGGATCAGTTTGAACTCCCCCGTGCTGATCTTGGAGTCCAGCGGGTTCACGCTTGCTGCATGCACCTGGATCAGCACGTCATGCACACCGACCGCAGGGTCAGGTACATGGCCAATCATTCCGTCTTGCTTGCCGTAGCGATCGATAAAAAATGCCTTCATGGTAGATAGCGCTGCGCCACGGTGGACTGCTTGACCTGCGCCAAAAGCCCCTGGCGCGCGGTTTGCAGCGCATCCCAACGCTCGCCGTCCTGCAGCGCGGGAATGGTCACTGGTTCGCGACGGTCGAAGCCGAGCAGTGCGGCATCCACCAGCGCATCCACTTCCATGATTTCGCTCAAGGTGTTGATGTCGATACCGGCGCGATCCCAGATCTCCGTGCGGGTCGCGGCGGGCAGCACGGCTTGCACGTAAACACCCCGAGGCGACAGTTCCAGGCTCAGTCCTTGGGACAGGAACAGCACAAACGCCTTGGTCGCCCCATACACCGACATGCCGAACTCAGGCGCCAGCCCCACCACCGAACCGATGTTGATGATCGAGCCTTCACCTGCCTTGGCCAGGCGTGGCGCGATGGCGCTCGCGAGCCGCACCAGCGCGGTGGTGTTGAGGGCCACCAGTTGCGCAACGCTGTCAGTGCTTTGCTCGATAAACGTGCCCGATTGTGCGGCGCCGGCATTGTTGACCAGGATACCGATGCGCGCGTCATCGCGCAGGCGCGCTTCGACGGCGTGCAGGTCGTTGAGTTGCGTCAGGTCGGCCTGGAGCACATCGATGGCGACGTTGTGTTTGTCGCGCAGGGTCGCGGCGAGCGTTTCCAGGCGAGAATGATCGCGGGCGACCAACACCAGATCATGCCCGCGTTGGGCGAAACGCTCGGCATAAACCGCGCCGATGCCAGTGGAAGCGCCAGTGATGAGAACGGTAGGGCGAGTAGTCATGATGTCAGCTCTTTGGTCAGGGACGGAGATTTCCGTGCGTTTGGAGGAAGGTCATACCGCTGGTGATTAGGATGATGATCGAAATCTAAGCTGTCAACGGTTTTGATTATGAACGACATCTATGTATCATTGGCCAGTGCATCCAGTGGTAGAGAGGAATCGAACATGCGCGTATCCAAGGCCCAGGCCCAGGCAAACCGGGAGCACATCGTCGAAACGGCGTCAGTCGTGTTTCGCGAGCGCGGCTTTGACGGCGTCGGCGTGGCCGACCTGATGGCCGCCGCCGGCTTCACCCATGGCGGCTTCTACAAACACTTCGGCTCCAAGGCTGACCTGATGGCCGAAGCTTCGGCCAACAGCCTCGCGCAATCCCTGGCCGGTGCCGAAAAACTGAGTGTGAAGGACTTCATCGATCTATACGTGTCCAGGGAACATCGTGACGGCCGCGCCACGGGTTGCACCATGGCGGCGTTATGCGGTGACGCGGCGCGTCAGTCGGGGGAATTGAAGTCGGCCTTCGCTGGAGGCATCGAACGCTTGTTGCAGACGCTCGGCGAAAAATGCCCGACTGGCCCGGATGAAGTGCCGGAAGAGGCGCGGGCGAAAATGATTGATCTACTGGCGAGGGCGGTGGGCGCGATTATGTTGTCGCGTGCTTGCCCGGATGATTCGGCGTTGGCGGATGAGATTTTGGAGGTGTGTAGGGCGCGGATGGGTGGGTCGTTGTCAACTCCAGAGAAGGCCGTTCCTCAAAGGTAGCCAGCACTGCTGTTCGCATAGCGTCCCAACTGCTTATGGCATTGGCGAAGTCAGCAATATTCAACAAGCATCGACTTGCTGAGGTTATTTCTTCTTCGGATTCGTAGATGCCTGATGCAAGGATGGCAGGAAAATCCAGGGTGAAATCGTCAGATAAGTTTTGCGTCCAACCCAATAGGTGGTCCAGGTTATCAACCCTGGCCCGCATGTTTTCACCCGGGTTTCTACACCCTTGCTTGGGGTGCGTGGATGACGCGGAAAGGGCTGATAACCAATGCGACATGCGTGTACAACGCACGGCTGTCTCGCGCCAGCGTTTGATAGCCGAGGTTGAGGGAGCGACTTTTGCTTTTGCCGCAGAGCAGCAATATGTCACCGGGAGCGGCGGCCCGGCTCAACGCGGCATCATTACTCATCAGTTTGCGGGTTCTTCATGCCGACGCTACGTAGCAGGCTGAAAACGAAGTGTGGACGTTTTTTGGACGTTTTGAAGAAAACGGCTCATTAAAATTTTGAGATTTCCAAACCCCAGAAACCACAAAGCCCCGCATTGCGGGGCTTCGAGATATGGTGCCGGCACCAGGAGTCGAACCCGGGACCTACTGATTACAAGTCAGTTGCTCTACCAACTGAGCTATACCGGCGTGTTAGGGCGACGATTATAGCGACTGAAAAGGTTCTGTAAACCCCTGAATTCTGACTATTTTTGCAAACCCTGTGGTTTTTCGCGATCGCCGTGTTTTTTCCGCATTTTCACCGCCTGAAAACCTGCACAGACAAATACACCAAGGAAGGTCATAAAATTGACCATTTACCGTTCATCCAAAATTTCATCGCCAATAGCACCAAAATAATGACACTCGCCACCCTGTTGTCACAGAATGCCCCACACAAGGGCGACTAATAATAAGACCTGCGGTAAGTACCCGCGCTTGCCGAGCTTCACGTCTTAAGTTGCGTCGTGAGGAGCAGGTAATGGGGCTTGGCAGAGAAATCCTGGCGTTATTCGGCAAGGACGTCATCCGTGATGCCGACGGCATCAATGCGCGAATGCATTTTTTCGGCACGATCCCTCAAGAATCTCATCAACCTGTCCAGCCGCTGGAGAGCCCTGTGTTGCGTCCAAAAATAGTGGCGCTGGTATCTATCAATGGCGGTGTGGGTCGCAGCACTCTGGTGACGGCGTTGAGCAGCGGTTTACAGCGTCATGGGGAGTCGGTGGTGGCGCTGGATCTGGACCCGCAGAATGCCTTGCATCACCACTTTGGCGTCAGTTGCACATTGCCGGGTATCGGGCGCACCAGCCTGGAGCATGGGCAATGGGGCCCGCTGCAGCAGTTGGGTTTTGCCGGGTGCCGGGTGATTACTTTCGGCGATATCGATGTCCAGCAGCAGGAGAGCCTGGAGCGTTGGCTCAAGCAGGAGCCCGCCTGGCTGGCGCGACGTCTTGGGGCATTGGGTTTGAGCGAGCGGCAGACGGTGATTATCGATACGCCCGCCGGTAATAACGTGTATTTCCATCAAGCGCTGAGCGTTGCCGATGTGGTGTTGGCGGTCGTGCAGCCGGACGCTGCGTGCCTTGTCACGCTGGATCAGCTGGATACGCTGCTTGCGCCGCATCTTGAAGGCCAGTGCCCACCTGCCGTGCAAGTGGTGGTTAACCAGGTGGATGAGCGCAGTGCGTTCAGCCTGGACATGGTCGAGACGCTCCAACATCGGCTTGGCAGAGAGCTGTTTGAAGTTCACCGCGACATGGCGATCAACGAAGCGTTGGCCTCTGCGGCAGACCCCTTGGATAACGTGACGAAGCGGCTCGCCAGTGACGACATCAATGCGCTGTGCCTGCTGCTGAAGGCATCGAAAAAAAACGCGTGAAAGCGCGGTTTATACGGTTTAGCCCAGATGCTTATGCACAATCGGTTAGTAACAGGCGTCACATAACCGCCATTTTGTGGAGGCGTTCTCAACACGCTGCAACTGCCTGTTTTGTGTGCGTTTTATTTTGTGAACAAAAAATGACCAGTGCTGCTTTTGGTCTGTAGCGCTGATGGTTACAGTCTTCGTAAAGAATTCATCAACAGAGTTATCCACAGGGCGCTGTAGGAATTTTTGCCCCTTAATCGCGCTGGGCCAGCACCATCAAGTTGCGTGGCGTGAGGCTCGGTTCACAGAAGCTGCCCAGCTCGACGTTGTAACCCTGCTCCATCAGGAACAGGGCCCGATCCAGCACCAGCCATAATTCCAGCGGGCGACGAAACAGGCCTCTGACCAATTCCAGGTTTCGTACTTCGGCCAGGCGCCGCCAGCCATGGGCTTCCAGCGCCAGCCAATCCTGATCACCTGTGGATAAACCCTTGAGGCGTGCCAGCTCCCGGCAATATTCAGCGAAAGATTTATCCAGCCATTGGGCGGGCAGGGAGGGCGTGGGCAGGTAGTCGTCGCATCCGCGCAATTGCCGTTGCAGGCGGTCGAACCCCAGGCGCCGGGCCATGGAGGTATCGCGTTGCTGGCGTACGCGGTTGCCGGCGGTGACGGTTTCGCTCAGCGGCAGGCCCAGGTCATCGATTGACAGTTGCAGGGCAGAGGCGCGCCCGGTCGCGGACAGCGCTTGATAGCGGTCCGCGTTGATGCGGTTATAGCAGCACGGTGCCAGCGCCAGTTGTTTGCAGCCGGCAGCGCTGGCCAGTTGCAGCATGCGCACGTGGAGGTCGCCACAGGCGTGCAGGGCGACTGGCGTGTGTTCGGAGTTGATCGTGACCTCTGCCATCACGTCTTGCAGGCGATGGCTGACGGGCAAACCGTGGTGATCGCTCAAGGCTTTGCCTGAGGCGATCAGGGCCGGATCATATTCCAGGCAGGTCAGTTGTTGGCCAGGTTGCAGCAGGCGGCGGCCTAGGTGGCCTTTGCCGGCGCACCAGTCCAGCCAGTGGTTGGGCGTTACGGCAAAATTCAGGGCGGCGCCGAAGGCTTCGATCTGTTGCCATTTACGCCCCGGAACGTCGACATTCAGGCGATGGCCTGCGGGTGCAAGCGCGTGTGTCGGCAACTTATCCACAGTGCCCACGCGCAGCGCCAGGGCCGCCAGTTGTGGAAAAGGCGCGGGCGCCGGCAGGTCGTGGGGATGATTGTGACTGGCTTCGGCGTCGTCCAGCGAGCGCTGGCGTAGCCACTGTGATAACGCGCGATGCTCGGTTTCCCAGGGTAATTGCAGGTGGGTGAAGGGCCGTGGTCGCCACAGCCCCTGGTGCTCGATCAGAAACGCATCCAGTGCCTGGAAGCGTGCCTCAACGTCCTTGGCACGCATCGACGCGCAGCCATTTTTCCAGCAGTTTGAAACCGCGCACCAGCACATAGGCCATCAACAGGTAGAACAGCCCGGCCGCGAAGAAGATCTCCACCGGCAAGTAGGTGCGCGCGATGATGGTCCGGGCCATGCCGGTCAGTTCCAGCAAGGTCACGGTGCTGGCCAGGGCGCTGGCCTTGAGCATCAGGATCACTTCGTTGCTATAGGCCGGCAGGCCGATACGCGAGGCGCGGGGCAGGATGATGTAGAACAGCGTCTTGGGCCTGGACATGCCCAGGGCGCGAGCGGCTTCGATCTCGCCTGGGGGAATGGCCTGGATCGCACCGCGCAGGATTTCAGCGATATAGGCGGCGGTGTGCAGGGTCATGGTGGCGGTGGCGCACCAGAACGGATCGCGCAGGTAGGGCCACATGAAGCTGTGGCGCACGGCGTCGAACTGCGCCAGGCCGTAATAGACCAGGAACAACTGCACCAGCAGCGGCGTGCCACGGAAGAAGAAAATGTAGCCATAGGGCAGGGCGCTCACGTACCAGCGGCGCGAAGACCGAGCGATGCCGAGCGGGATCGCCAGCAACAGGCCGGCAATCACGGCGATCGCCACCAGCTCCAGGGTCAGGGTTGCGCCCTGGGCCAATTTAGGCAGCCACTTGATGATTACGGCCCAGTTCAGGCCCAGGTCGAAATGCGACAGCCAGCTGTAGTCACCGCTCATTGGGCGCTCCTTGCAAAGCCGCGGGCGGCGCGTTTTTCCAGGAAGTGCATGCTGGTCATGGCCAGTACGGTCAGGCCCAGGTACATGAATGCGGCGACCATGAAGAAGGTGAACGGCTGCTTGGTCACGGTCACGCCGATCTGCGCGTGGCGCATGATTTCTTCCAGGCCGATCACTGACACCAGCGCAGTGTCCTTCATCAGGATCATGAACAGGTTGCCCAGGCCCGGCAGGGCGATGCGCCACATCTGCGGCATGATCAGTCGCGTGAAAATCCGGAATTTCGACAGTCCCAATGCCACACCGGCTTCGCGGTGGCCCTTGGGAATGGCGAGGATCGCGCCACGGAACACTTCCGTGGCGTAGGCGCCAAAGCACAGGCCCAGTGCGATGACCCCGGCGGCAAAGGCGCTCAGGGAAAGGTCGGGGTTACCAAAGAACTCCCCGAGGGCGCGCATCAGGTTGACGGTGCCGAAATAAATCAGCAGCACCCACAGCAATTCGGGAATACCGCGAACGATGGTCGAATAGGTACCGCCCAGCCATTGCAGCGGCTTGTACGGTGAAGTCTTGGCCAGGGCCCCGGCCAGACCCAGCACCAGCCCCAGGCACAGGGCCGTGAGCGCCAGTTTGACGGTCATCAGCGCGCCGGCGGCAAGCGCCGGGCCGAATCCGTAGAGATCGAAATTCATGGTGTTTTCATATCGCGGCAGGCATTGCTGAAAGCCGACGCGCTCAGGTGAGCGCGCCGGGCAGACCGTTCAGATCATTCGATGCTGAACGGGAAGTACTTGTCGTTGATCTTCTTGTAGGTGCCGTCTGCCTTGATCTCTGCCAGGGCTTTGTTCAGGCGCTCGCGCAGCGGGTCGCCCTTGCGTACGGCGATGCCGATCTTGTCGCTCTCTACAACCGGGTCGCCCTTGAATTCATAGGCCGAACCGTCTTTGCTCTTGAGCCATTCGTACTGCACGTACTTGTCGGCCAGGATGCCGTCGAGGCGGCCGGACGTCAGGTCGAGGTAGGCGTTTTCCTGGGTGTCATACAGCTTGGCCTCGGTGTCGGGCAGCTTGTCTTCCAGGTAGGTACCGGCCAGCGTTGCACGTTGTGCACCGATCACCTTGCCCTTGAGGTAGGCGGCGTCGGTCTTGAAATCCGCCGTGGCTTTGGGCGCAATGAACTGCAGCTTGTTGGAGTAGTACGGGTCGGTAAAGTCGACGGCCTGCTTGCGCTCATCGGTGATGGACAGCGAGGACACCAGGAAGTCGAACTTCTTGGCGTTCAGGGCCGGGATGATGCCGTCCCAGTCGGACACATACACTTCGCACTTCTCGACTTTCATCTTGGCGCACAGGGCGTCGCCGATGTCCTTGTCGAAACCGACGACATTGCCGCTGGCGTCTTTATTGTTGAAGGGCGGGTAGGCCGCTTCGATCCCCATCTTCAAGGTTTCCGCCATGGCCGTGGCGCTGAACGCCATCGAGACGGCCGCGGCCAGAAGGAATTTTTTATAGGTCTGCATGCATGTTGCTCCGTTAGCGGTTGCTGGACATGAATTGTTTGCAGCGCGCCGAAAGCGGGTTGTCGAACACCTGCTGTGGCGATCCTTGCTCTTCGACCAAGCCCTGGTGCAGGAACACCACTTCGCTGGACACTTGGCGGGCGAAGCCCATTTCGTGGGTGACCAGCAGCATGGTGCGGCCTTCTTCGGCCAGCGCGCGGATCACATTAAGTACTTCCTGGACCATTTCCGGGTCAAGCGCCGACGTCGGCTCATCGAACAGAATGACTTTAGGCTGCATGGCCAGCGTTCGCGCAATGGCGGCGCGTTGTTGCTGGCCACCGGACAGTTGCGCCGGGTAGGCGTAACGCTTGTCAGCGATGCCGACCTTGGCCAGCAGGGCTTCGGCCACTTCTGTCGCCTCGGCCTTGCTCTGGCCGAGTACACGGCGAGGCGCCTCGATGATGTTGTCGAGGATGCTCATGTGCGGCCACAGGTTAAAGTTTTGAAACACAAAACCGATTTCGCTGCGCAGGCGGTTGATCTGCTTGCCGTCGGCGGCAAACAATTCGCCGTTTTTCGCGGCCTTGAGCTTGAGTTCTTCACCGGCCACCAGGATCTGCCCCTGGTGCGGGTTTTCGAGCAGGTTGATGCAGCGCAGGAAGGTGGACTTGCCGGAGCCGGAGGAACCCAGGATCGAGATCACATCGCCGTCGCGAGCGGTCAGCGAGATACCTTTGAGTACCTCCAGCTCACCATAGCGTTTATGCAAGTTGCGGATTTCAAGCGCGGGCGTGGCCTCGGCCATGTGCGGTCCTCATTGTGTTCGTTGCGATCTTCGCTGTTGGGCCGCCTTCCTGGCGAGGCGCCAAGCTAGCATAGCGTTTGGATGACAGCCAACAGCGCTGCGGACGGTTAACGGGTGGTCTGCGGCAGGGTGTCGCATCGGCACAGCGGCGTGTCGCGCCATCTACAACCGAACAGACGTTTGAACCCGGGGCATCTACAGGCTTCGCGTAAAAAAGGGCGCGATGGTGCCAGCTTTGGGCAGGTGTTGGAAGGGTTAACCGGGCAAACGGCGCTTATCAGCGCTTTAATGGAGCGTCACGCACTTTCTGTGTGTGTTTTTGGTGCACCTGTCCGTCTGCAAGGTGAGTCGCACGGTAACGCTATAGCGGAATGCCATTGTTCTCAAAGACTTGCGATCACTACTGAATTTTCCTACAGCCCACGTCAACTGTGCCTCTGTTACATTTTGGCGCAAATCTTGCGTAAAAAATAAAGAACGCCCTGTTGGTTTCTTTTCACGAGAAAGACCGCAGGCCCGGCGAACCGTTTTCGCAATTCCTCGCAAAGGTGTGTCAATGAGTAGTACGCAAAGCTCCAATGACCTCGAACAGGGGCTCAAACCGCGGCATGTCACCATGCTGTCGATTGCCGGTGTTATCGGTGCCGGTTTGTTCGTCGGCTCCGGCCACGCGATTGCCGCCGCCGGCCCGGCCGTACTGCTGGCCTATGCGGCTGCCGGTACGCTGGTGGTACTGGTAATGCGCATGCTTGCCGAGATGGCGGTTGCGTCGCCGGACACCGGCTCATTCTCGACTTACGCCGACCGTGCAATCGGCCACTGGGCCGGGTTCACCATCGGCTGGTTGTACTGGTGGTTCTGGGTGCTGGTGATTCCGCTGGAAGCCAACGCGGCGGCGACCATCCTGCATGCCTGGTTCCCCGACGTGGCGATCTGGGCTTTTACCCTGATCATTACCTTGCTGCTGACCGCGACCAACCTGTTCAGTGTGAAGAACTACGGTGAGTTCGAGTTCTGGTTTGCGCTGATCAAGGTCGTGGCGATCGTGGGCTTCGTTATCCTCGGCCTGGCGGCGATTTTCGGCTTGCTGCCCACCAGCCAGGTCAGCGGCGTATCGCACCTGTTCGACACCCAGGGCTTTATGCCGAACGGCATGGGCGCGGTGCTGGCGGCGATCCTGACCACCATGTTCTCGTTCATGGGCACTGAGATCGTCACCATTGCCGCCGCGGAGTCGAAGAATCCCGGCCAGCAAATCACCAAGGCCACCAACTCGGTGATCTGGCGGATTGGTTTGTTCTATCTCTTGTCGATCTTCATCGTCGTGTCCCTGGTGCCGTGGAACGATCCGACACTGGCTGCAGTGGGTTCCTACCAGACCGTGCTCGAGCGCATGGGCATTCCGAACGCCAAGCTGATCGTCGACCTGGTGGTATTGGTTGCCGTGACCAGTTGCCTCAACTCGGCGCTGTACACCGCCTCGCGCATGCTGTTCTCCCTGGGTCGTCGTGGTGATGCCCCGGCTGTGGCCAAGCGCACCAATAAAAGCGGTACGCCTTACTGGGCGGTGCTGCTGTCCACCGGCGCTGCGTTCCTGGCGGTATTTGCCAACTATGTGGCACCGGCGGCGGTCTTTGAATTCCTGCTGGCCAGTTCCGGCGCCATTGCCCTGCTGGTGTACCTGGTGATCGCAGTGTCACAACTGCGCATGCGTCAGAAGCGTGCGGCGGCGGGTGAGAAGATTGTCTTCAAGATGTGGCTGTTCCCGGGCCTGACCTACGCGGTGATGGTGTTTATCGTGGGTACATTGACCATCATGCTGTTCCAGGAAGCCCATCGGGTCGAAATCATCGCGACGGGCGTTCTGAGCTTGCTGGTGGTGTTGGCGGGGCTGTTTGTTGCCAGTCGTCGCAAGGCCCAGAGAGCCGGCGCTCCCGTACTGAACTGACAACATGTAGATCAAAAAATGTGGGAGGGGGCTTGCCCCGATAGTGGTGGGTCAGTTGACAAATAGGTGACTGACCCACTGCCATCGGGGGCAAGCCCCCTCCCACATTTGTATATGTCAGTCTGCTGAGTTCGTCAGCGCTTGGGATGCGGCGATTCGATCCACGCCAATGTACGGCAGCGAGTGAGCTGTTCCAGGAAGCCCATCGGGTCGAAATCATCGCGACGGGCGTTCTGAGCTTGCTGGTGGTGTTGGCG
>NZ_CVTO01000151.1:0-5639 GCF_900004715.1 Pseudomonas sp. 24 E 13 | reverse complement strand
AAATAGGTGACTGACCCACTGCCATCGGGGGCAAGCCCCCTCCCACATTTGATATGCGTCAGTCTGCTGAGTTTGCCAGCGCTTGGGATGCGGCGACGTAGTCCGCCTGGAACTGCGGCGATTCGATCCATGCCAATGCGGCGGTCTCGTCATCGCTGTCAGTGGCCCATTGCCGATATTCAATCAGCGCGGCCAGGATAAAGTCGGTCGCTTCCTCTTCGCCTTCCTGTTCCAGCACCAGTGCCAGCAGCGGGTGCGCCAGGAATACCGCACACAGCGCCTGCTGGCTGGTTTCGCCCGCCGTGCGCATCTCCACGAACAGCTCGGTCAAGTCCACTGACTCAAGGTCGATTCGGCTGTCGTCACCGGCGAACGCATCCGGCTTGGTGGCGACGGCGCGCTGGGTACGGTTTTGCTTGGCCTTGGTTTTTGCCCGCTGGGCGCGTTTTTGCTGCTTGTTTGGCGAGGCCATGGGCGTCACGTCCTTGGGTTGGGGCAGGTATTGAAGCGCAGGTTGGGGGAAATCCCAAGCAGGTTTGCTCGCACATCCAACTCGACCACCGGGCAATAGATGAATAGGCTTGGCCTTCGCCACCTGCCAGAGCGTCTTCATGACCCGCGACACCCTTGAGCACAATCAGATTCCCCTCTATTTTGCCGCCACCCTGCTGGCCGCGCTCTGTGGTGCATTTGCGCCGTCTTTTGCTCAGGGGCTTGGCGCACTGGTCACGCCCGCCATCGCGGTATTGATGTACGCGATGTTCCTGCAAATCCCTTTTCTCGAACTGCGCCGTGGCTGGGGTAGCCGGCGCTTTATGCTGGCGTTGCTGCTGGCCAATTTCATCCTGGTGCCCTTGCTGGTATGGGCGCTGACCCGTGGCCTGTTGGAGCACCCTGCGCTGTTGGTGGGCGCGTTGCTGGTATTGCTGACGCCGTGTATCGATTACGTGGTGGTGTTTACCCACATCGGCAAAGGTGATTCGCGGTTGATGCTGGCGGCCACGCCGTTACTGTTACTGGTGCAATTGGCCCTGCTGCCGGTGTACCTGGGGTTGATACTGGGAGCGCACTCGGAGGTGGTGATCGCGGTCGCGCCGTTTATCGAAGCGTTCCTGTTGTTGATCGCGCTGCCGATGCTGCTGGCCGCGTTGACGGCTTTTTACGCGCGACGATCACTGCTGATCAACCGGTGGAACAGCGCCTGGGCCTGGTTGCCGGTGCCGGCGATGGCCCTCGTGCTGTTTGTAGTGATCGGATCGCAGATCACATCAGTGATTCGGGATATCCGCCTGCTTGTGCCTGTGCTGCCCATCTACGCAGGCTTCGCGCTGCTGGCGCCGCTGATGGGGATGTTGGCCGCGCGGGTGTTCGCGCTGCCTGCGGCAACGGCGCGTGCGGTGACGTTCAGCGCATCCACCCGCAATTCCCTGGTGGTGTTGCCCCTGGCGCTGGCGTTGCCTGAAGGTACACGCGGTTTGGCCGCGACGGCGGTGATCCTGCAAACATTGGTCGAACTGGTTGCGCAGTTGATCTACATCCGCCTGATCCCGGCCCTGGTATGGCGCGCCAGTCGGTAATGCATGAATGTGCAGGTTCGTTCAGACGCTGTTCAGGGGGGCGGTCGGCACCATAAGCCCGCGCTTCCCACCTGACAGGTCACCCGATGGATCATTACAGCCGCTTTCGCCTGGAGTCACTGGGCATCTTTCTGATCGCCTTGTTGCTGTTCACCCTGGGTATCTGGGATCAGCAGCCTCAGGGCTTCGACGGACGATGGGCGTTGTTCCTGCAGGAAATGTTTCGCCACGGCGCGAGTCTTTTCCCTACCACCTACGGCCAGCCGTACGCGGATTACCCCGGCACTGCGACGTTCTTCAGTTTTGTCTTTGCCCGGCTGTTTGACGCGCCGAACCATCTGGCGAATGTGCTGCCCACTGCGCTCGCTTCGGCGGGGGTCGTTGCCCTGATCTATCGCCTGCTCGCACCGTCCAGCCGGCCTTGGGCATTACTGACAGTGCTGCTGACACTGCTCACCACCCAACTGCTCGAAAAGTCGCGCTCGGTGTGCCTGGACCAGATGGTCGCGCTGCTGTGCGTCGGCAGTTTCTACCTGCTGCACAGTGGCGAGCGGTTGGGCTCGCGGTTCAGGCAACTCGCGGTTTTCCCCTTGTTTGTCCTGGCCTTCGCGATTCGTGGGCCGCTGGGGTTGATCGAGGTGTGTGGCGTGGCATGTGTGTACTGGGCGCTGGGCCGGCCGGGGGAGCGGGTCAGGCAGGTGCTGGTTCACGGCGTTGTCGGGTTGCTGCTACTGGTGGCGTGCTGGTGGGTGCTGATGAAACTCGCCCGAATCAGCGGGGGCGATGCCTTTGCCGATGAGGTGTTCAGGATGCAGGTCGGCGGGCGGCTGGATGAGTCCGGCGAGCCGTTTTACTTCTACTTTCAGCTGAGTTTGTACCGGTACTTCCCGGTGGTGCCGTTGGCCCTGGCGACGTTGATCGCGCTGCGTCACCGCTGGGCGCAGCGCTGGGTCAATGATGATGTGCAGTTGCTGATACGCCTCGGCGCGTGCGGCTTGATGATTTTGCTCGGCCTGTCAGTGCCGCACTTCAAGCGTGCCTATTACATCCTGCCCATGGTGCCGATGTTTGCTGCTGTGGCGGCCTACGGGCTGCTTCAGGCGCAAGGCTGGCTCGTTGGCGTGCGCCGCTGCTACGAGGGGCTCGTCGTCGCGCTGCCGGCGCTGTGCGTGGTGGTGGTGTTTGCGTGTCGGTATGCCTGGCACAAGCACGGCTATTGGCCTGATGTTTCGATGCCGCTATTGATCGGCGCGCTCGTACTGATGCAAGTGGCGGCGCTGGTGGCGTGGCGTCGGGCCGGGCGGTTGGTGTGGCTGAGCATGATCGCCCTGGCGGCGCAGTGGTTGCTACTGGTCACCGTCATCGAGCCGGCCAAGGATCTTCAGTTCGATACGCGGGAGTTTGTCAGCCAGGTGGAGGCGTTGCGGGATGCGCAGCCGGGCCCTCTGGTATTTGTCGACCTGGGCCGGGACACCTGGGCGTTGCGCTATATGATGAACCTGGACCACGATGAACAGCCGTTTTTCGTCGGGCGTAACGAACTGGAAAAGCTCGCCACATTGCCCCGGCCATCCTGGGTGATTGTGGCGCGCAAGGACGCGGCGCTGTTGAAGGGGTCGCCGGTCGAGCCGTTGGCGCCGAGCTTTCAGGGGCGGTTGAATGACAATGCGTTGATGGTGTTTCTGCTCAACTGAGAAGCCCTTTTTAGAAAGCATCTGAAGCGACGCTCGGCGCGTTACCGTTACTCATCAGTTAGATCATTGCTACCGTCTATCGGAATCGCCAGGCAAGATACCGATGCTTAATAAGATTTTATTTAAAAATCAGTCGGTTAGTTGTTTTTAAGGCGCCTGCCGATAAAGCAGTCGGGATATTGGCATGACGCATGCTTCGATGTTAATTTGCCGCCCTTTGTAAATCGACAGATCGAACATGTACTTGCTCCTGCCATGGACTCGGCTGCTGGGCGTCTGCCTGCTGACTTTCTTCACGCTGAACAGCGCATTCGCCGCCCCCACGCCCGGGGACCAGGACCTGATCCGCGATCGGCAGAACCGCCTGCTCGAAGAGCAACAGCGGCGCCTTGAAGAACTCAAGGACCTGCCCGGCAAAGCGGACAAGCCTCAGGCCCCCGCAACGCCCGCCGACACCCGTTGCTTCCCGATCAAAGACATCGAACTCAAAGGCGCCGACAGCCTGCCGGCCTCCGAGCGCGAGCGCCTGCTCAAGCCCTACGTCGGCCAATGCCTGGGCGTGTCCCAGCTCAACGACCTGCTCAAGGCCATCACCGACTACTACCTCGGCAAAGGCCGCGTCACCAGCCGCGCCTACCTGCCGCAGCAGGACCTCTCCACCGGCCACCTGCAAGTGCTGGTGGTGGAAGGCAAGCTCGAAGCCTTGCGCAGCGCCGAAGGCAGCACCGTGACCGAACGCGAATTGGCCATGGCGTTTCCCGGCAAGGT
Organism: Pseudomonas sp. 24 E 13; assembly: GCF_900004715.1. Taxonomy (NCBI): domain Bacteria; kingdom Pseudomonadati; phylum Pseudomonadota; class Gammaproteobacteria; order Pseudomonadales; family Pseudomonadaceae; genus Pseudomonas; species Pseudomonas sp. 24 E 13. The sequence continues at coordinate 1,600 of NZ_CVTO01000151.1, read as the reverse complement.
CGGCGAAGCGCTGAACCTGCGCGAGATCGAGCAACTGGTGGACCAGCTCAACCGCCTGCCGTCCAAACAGGCGCAAATGGAACTGACCCCCGGCAAGCAAGTCGGCGGCAGCGACGTGGTGGTCAAGAACACCGCGCAAAAGCCCTGGCGCGCCAGCCTGTCGCGCAATAACGACGGCCAGAAAAGCACCGGCGAACAGCAATGGGGCGCCGGCCTTGAATGGGACAGCCCGCTGGGCCTGGGCGACCAGTTGATTCTGCGCGGCGGCCATGACGCCATCAGCGACCACCAGAAAACCTCGAAAAACACCATGCTCTATTACAACGTGCCGTGGGGCTGGTGGAACTTCAGCTACACCTACAGCGAGAGCGACTACCGCACCTTCGGCGTGACCGACGACTTCAAATACAAGCAGGACGGCGACAACCAGAACCACCAACTGCGCGCCGAGCGAGTGATCCACCGCGACGACGTGAGCAAGACCTCGGTCAACGTCGGCCTGGCGCACCTGCGCACCAACAACTACATCCTCGACGTGCGCACCGCGCCCAGCAGCAACCGCCTCAGCGAACTGCAATTGGGCGTCAACCACGGTCGGCGTATCGGCACGGCCTTCGTCAACCTGGACCTGGGCATGCAAAACGGCATCGGCCTGCTCGACGCCCAGTCCCAGGAAGAGCGCGACGCCTTCGGTCGCCGCCAGCCGAACTCGCGCTACCGCAAATACACCGCCACCGTCAGCTACCTGCAACCGTTCAGCCTGTGGGGCGAGTCGTTCAGCTTCAGCAGCCTGGCCACCGGCCAACGCAGTGAAGACCCGCTGTTCTCGCCCCAGCGCATGAGCCTCGGCGGCTCGGCTTCGGTGCGCGGTTTCAAGGACCAGTTGCTGACCGGCGACAGCGGCGGCTACTGGCGCAATGAAGTGCGCTGGGCGCGCCCGGTGACCCTCGACTGGATGCGCCCGGCCTTCTTCGAATACGGCGCCAGCGTCGGCTACGACCAGGGCGTGATCCGCAACGACCGCTACAACGACAACGTTCATGGCCGCGTGTCCAGCAACTCCCTGGAGCTGTTCGCCCGTGGCAAGAACGTCAGCACCAGCGTGACCTTTGCCCACTCGCTGGAAAGACCCGGAGTCGTCACCGAGCGCGAAGCGCCGATCTACTTCCGCCTGGATTTGTTCCTGTAATTCAACGTTGCGCCGCAGCGAGAAACTGAAAATGGACGTTCGACAATTTGCCTTCCTGGCCCGCCAACCTTCCGCCGCCCTGAAGCCGCGAAACGCGTTCTTCGGCCTGCCCAAACGCGGGCTGGCGCTGATCCTCGCCAACGCGCTGTTCTGGCAGCCGCTGCTGGCCCAGGCCGAGGGCATCGTGGTCAGTGCGCCAGGTACCACGGTGGGCGCGGCGGGCAATGGCGTGCCGGTGGTGAACATCGCCACACCGAACGGCGCAGGCTTGTCCCATAACCAGTTCCAGCAGTACAACGTCGGCCCCAACGGCGTGATTCTCAACAACGCCAACGGCGCGCTGCAAAACACCCAACTGGGCGGGATCATTGTCGGCAACCCCAACCTCAAGGGCGGCGCGGCCAGCGTCAT